>CAKZUU010000034.1 GCA_937922175.1 uncultured Gemmataceae bacterium | reverse complement strand
CGCTCTACAATTGGGTTACGAGGCCGCACGACGAGGAGGCACGTGTGGAGCGGTGCTGAACGCGGCCAACGAGGCAGCCGTCCAGCGATTCCTTCAGGGGACGCTGCGGTTCTTGGACATCCCGCGTGTCTGCGCCGAAGTTTTAGCCCAGCACGATTACAGCGCCAATCCCAGCCTGAACGAATTGCTGGCATTGGACCGCTGGGCCCGGGTGGAGGTATATCGATTTGAATCCTGATGTTCCGCCGGCATCGGCCGCGGCACGGACGACTCCTGCGGCCGGACCTCAAAGCTGGATGTCACGCCACGGGATGACCATCGTCATCTCATTAATGTTCGTCCTCGCTATCTGGTATTTCCTCCGCGACTCCGATGCCCCCTGGGACGATGCCGGAAATATCGTTAAAGTCGTCGTCGGTTTAGGGTTGGTCATTTTCATCCACGAATTAGGGCACTTCCTGGCGGCCAAGTGGTGCGGCGTCTATGTGCAGACGTTCAGCATCGGCTTCGGTTCGCCACTCTTCGGTTTGGCTCAGGCAAAATGGGGCGAAACCGTTTATAAAGTCGGCTGGATCCCGCTGGGTGGCTACGTCAAGATGCTCGGTGAGGGCGAGCAGAACAACGAGAACGGCGACGATCCGCGATCGTACAAAAACAAGTCCGTCCGCCAACGCATGCTCATCATCTCCGCCGGCGTCCTGATGAACCTGATCCTCGCTTGGGTTTGCTACTTCGGGGTTCTCATGACCCGAGGCATCGAGCACGATCCCGGCGTCATCGGGACGGTGGCCCCAGGCGGACCAGCCTGGAAGACGGGTTTACGCCCGGGCGACCAGATCCGCGTCATCGGCTCGCGCGTCGATCCGGTCTATAAGGAACTCCAGCGGGAAGTCATGCGGGCGGGCAAAACGAACGCCTTGGATCTGCGCTACGTCCGCTTCGATCTCGATCACGCCGAGGAGTTCGAAACGCAAATCACGCCGACTCGCTCCGACGAAGTGTTGGCACCGATGCTCTTGATTCGTTCGTCACGCGTGCCAGTGCTGGTGCGTCGATTGGGTCGTTTGAAAGCCCCGGTCGAGCCGAACTCGCCTGCCGCCACAGTCTCCCCTCCGTTCCAATTTGGTGATCGCATCATCGGGGCGACCGACCCGAACCAGCCCGATCGTGTTACCGAGCTTCGGCCGGATCCGCGACGGGGAGGGGAGGACCGTCGGGATTACTACGATCTGGAGCGACGGATGCAACGGCTGATGGGTCAGCCCGTCACGTTGCGTCTTCGGCGCTCCGGAGTGGCCGACCCGATCGACGTGGTGGTCCCTCCCGCGTGGAGCCGATCCATCGGGGTACGAATGCTCCCAGGGTCGATCGTGGCCATTCGTCGAGGCTCGCCGGCAGAACAAGCGGGTCTGATCGCCCGGGAGGGTAAGTCGCCCGGAGATGTGCTGGACTCGGTTGAGTTTACCCAAGCCGACGGTCAACGGGTTCGGTACAGCGTGAATGTCGTTCCGGGCTCCGGGGATCGGCCGCTCGACCCCGTCAAGTTGCCGATCCAGATGGCGCGATGGGCAGCAGAGCGGCCGGCGGATCCGACGGTCCGGTTAACGGTTTTGCGCGCCGAGGGGCACGCTGCTGTTCCCAAAACGTTCGAGTTGAAGTGGGACCTCACTTGGGAGCTTTTGGACTCGTCGCCCGCCGACGTGTGGCCCGTCGATACGCCGCTGTCGCTCAGCGGTCTGGGCATCGCCTATCAAGTGAAGAGTCAGGTTGCCGCGGTCGAACCGGGCTCTCCTGCCGAGCAGAACGGGATCAAACCCGGCGATGTCGTGAAGCGTCTGGCATTTAGCATGGAGCAGCCGAACGGTCCGCCGATCGAGTCTCGGCGTGAAGTCGACGCCGAGCAATGGGCTTACTTCGGTGCTTTCATCCAACAAAATCCGCGAATTACGAAAGTTCGTCTACGGTTCCAGAACGAACAAGAAGTCAGCTTGACGCCGACCGAAGACCGGACGCTGCCTGTGCCGGATCGGGGACTGATCTTCGATGCGGATAAGAGCCTGCAAAAAGCCGACGGGGTGCTGGACGGTGTTTATTTGTCATCGCGAAGCGTGTTGGTGGCGACGATGACGATCTACGAGAACCTGATCGGTCTGGTCCGGGGCCGACTCTCGATGCGGGCCATCAGCGGACCGATTACGATTGCGAAACATTCCTTCGATTTGGCGGGTCGAGACACGTTCGAATTCATCCTGTTCATCGCGCTCATCAATGTCAATTTGGCAATTGTCAATTTTCTGCCGATTCCGGTCTTGGATGGCGGACACATGATGTTTCTGCTGTACGAGGCGATTCGGCGAAAACCCCCATCGGACAGTTGGCGTTTTTGGTTGACGATCGGTGGTTTGGTCGTCGTGCTGGGTCTGATGTTTTGGGGGTTGGCACTGGATTTTGGCCGACATCTCCTTGAGCCGCTGGAGCGACTGTTCGTCCGGTAGCCCGCCCGACGCTGCTGTCGTGACACAATCCAGAGGCTGGGGATGGGGATGAGTGCGACGTATGCGGGTTCTGCTCGTTTCGGATCTTCACGCGAATTGGCCGGCGTTAGAGGCGCTTCGCGTCCCTTATGACGTCTGCCTGTGTCTGGGCGATCTGGTTGACTACGGTTGCGACCCCGCACCGGTCATTGATTGGGTCAAGCGGCACGTTTACGCTTGTGTCCGAGGGAATCACGATCACATGGTCGCGCAATATGTGACGACCAATGGACAAAGCGGTTTTCGCTACCTCTCGGGAGTGACGCGATCGATTTCGCAGGAGCGTCTTGAACCGGACCAGCGACGCTTCCTGGCCGACTTACCCCTCACTCGATTTCTCACTCTGGGCGGGAAGCGGTTTCTTCTCGTTCATGCAACGCCGCGCGACCCGTTGGATGAGTACGCCTCGGGCGATGTCGATTTCTGGAAACGGCGGATTGCCGGCTTGGGGGTAGACGTGGTTTGCGTCGGCCATACCCACCAGCCCTACGTCTTGCAAGTCGAGGGCACGACGATCATCAACCCCGGAAGCGTGGGCCTGCCACGCGATGGCGACCCACGGCTGAGCTACGCCATCTGGGAGGATGGCCAAGTCACTTTGCATCGCCTCGAATACGATGTGGAACAGGCGGTTCGCCGCGTCCACGAGACTCATCTGCCGGATTTGGCCAAAGAGATGCTGGCGCAGGTGTTGCGGCAAGGGAGCCTGCACAATGGCAGTCACCGCCCTGCCCCGCCGGTCGGCAGCAACGGAAGCCTTTCGAGGTAATGCGATGTCAGCCTCCAGCCCTCAGGTCGAGGAAGTCGAGCTGTTCGGCCACATCATCGACTCCTTGCTTCTCCCAAAAGTTCTGGACCAAATCCTGATCCGAGGCGGCAGCTACGTCATCAAGGACATCCGTATCGGACGGCGGCAGGAAGACCCGAGCTATGCCCGCTTGGAAGTGCAAGCCTCGACGGCAGAACGCCTCGCCGAAATCCTCTCGGAGATTCACGACCACGGGGCTGTCCCGGTCAATGCCGAAGATTGTCAAATCGTCGAGGCGGACTTGGAGGGCTGTTTCCCCGAGGACTTTTACAGCACGACGAATTTTCGTACTCAGGTTCGATTGCAAGGCGAGTGGATCGACGTCGAGGATCAGGAGATGGATTGCGGCATCCTCATCGACCCGGAGGGAGCTGCCGCTCGATGCATTCCCATGACTCAGGTCCGTCCGGGCGATCGGATTGTGGTGGGGCATCGAGGTGTCCGAGTATTTCCGTCCGAGAGCGTCTCGCGCCAGAACCTGTTCGAATTCATGGGCAGTCCGGTCTCGAGCGAGAAGCCCAAGGGCGTGACGGTACGCGAGATTGCCGCTGCCATGAGGCGAACCAAGCAGACCGGCGAAAAAATCCTGGCGGTCCTCGGGCCGGCGGTGGTGCACACGGGGGGAGGAGAGCTCGTCAGCCGTTTGATTCGAGCCGGTTATATCCATGTCCTTTTCGCGGGAAACGCGTTGGCGACTCACGATGTGGAGCAGGCGTTGTACGGCACGAGTTTGGGCGTCTCGCTGGAGCGTGGCCTCCCGACCGAAGAGGGCCACGAACACCACCTCCGGGCGATCAACACGATCCGTCGGCTGGGAGGACTCGCCCGCGCGGTGGAAAAGGGCGTCTTGCGAAGCGGCATCATGTATGAGTGCATCCGCTGTCGTGTTCCCTTTGTGCTCGCCGGCAGCATCCGCGACGATGGCCCGTTGCCCGAGGTCATCACCGACGTCTTGCAGGCTCAAGCAGAAATGCGGCGTCACATCCCCGGCGTTGGCTTCGCGCTGATGATCGCCACCATGCTGCATTCGATCGCGACCGGCAATCTCCTGCCCGGATGGGTCAAGGTGGCTTGCGTGGACATTAACCCCGCGACGGTTACCAAGCTGATGGATCGTGGCAGTGTTCAGACCGTCGGCGTAGTGTCCGATGCCGAACCGTTCCTCCGCCAACTGGTTCACGAATTGCTCGACCATCCGACGACGTCCGAGCAGAAACTTTGAGGCCCGACGATGAGCTTGGCTGATCTCCGACGCGAGTACACCATGTCCGGGTTACGGGAGGAAGATTGCCTGCCCGACCCGTTTATGCAGTTCGAGGCGTGGTTCCGCGTCGCCTTGGAAACCGATATTCCCGACGTGAACGCGGCGGCATTGGCCACCTGCTCCGCCGACGGACGACCGTCCAATCGCATAGTGTTGCTGAAAGGCGCGGACGCTCGGGGCTTCGTGTTTTTCACGAATTATCTGTCTCGCAAGGCCCGCGAGTTGGACGCCAATCCGCAGGCGGCACTGTGCATTTACTGGGCACCTCTCGAACGGCAGATCCGGATCGAGGGGAGTGTCGAGAAAGTGACGGCTGCCGAGTCGGACGAATACTACCGCTCCCGACCTCGGGGGAGTCAACTGGGGGCGTGGTGCTCGGTGCAAAGCGAGATCATTCCGAGTCGGGCGTTCCTCGAACAACGCTTGGTGGAGTGGGAGAAGCAGTTTGAGAATCAGGACGTTCCTCGTCCGCCGAATTGGGGTGGCTATCGACTGATCCCGGAAACGATGGAGTTTTGGCAGGGGCGCGTCAATCGCCTGCATGATCGCATCCGTTATCGCCGGGCCGGTGAAGCGTGGGTTCGAGAACGGTTGGCGCCGTGATCGCTCGAGCTTGTCGCAACAACAACGAGATCAAGGTCAACAGGATCAGAAACGAATATAGGTAGACGCCATACACTTGGGCCAGATCGCCAAATCGTTTGCCGCCCATGCTCCCGGCACTGAATTGCAGGATGAGAGCGCCGACCAAGCCGACCGCCAGGATGCGGCGGAGTGATCGAGTCAGGGGCAGGGCGGTGGCGGCGTAAACGAGCAGCATGAACGGCCAGGTCAGCGTGACGCAATGATGTTTCCAAGTGCGCTCACTGAGGATGAGCATGCCGACGAGGATGAAAGCGAACTCAGCGACAATAGGCCACCCAGCGCGACATGGATGAGGCACGCGGCACAGGGCGATCATTCCGAGCAAAAAGGCAGCATGGACTCCGCGGAGGAACCATCTCACGACTTGGGGTTCCAACGCAAGAAAGTTGTGGTACTCGACGGGCATCGGCTGCCCGTCGGGGTAGACGGTGAAGGATGGGCTTTCCATCAGGAGTCGATAGGCAACTCCGGGAAGCGACTGATTAGGGTGCTCGGTGTAGACGACGCCGTCGCGGAGGAACGGCAGGATCATCTGTCGCGTCCAACTCACTAATTGAGAGAGGTTTTCCTGCCAACCGAGGACAAGGGCTGGAATCACGAACAAAAACGCGGCCATGCCCAACACCGTCCCGCTAAGGACGCGCCAGCGGCGTTTCCAGGCGAAGTAGGGAACAAATAGCAGCGGCGTGACCTTACAGCAGATGGCCAAGGCGAGCAGGCCGCCGCTGAGCCATTCCTGCTGCCGTTGGTACGCGAACAGTGCCATGCTGACCAGAAACAGGATCAAAATATTGACATTCCCATGCGTCAAATCACCGACCATCGGGCGTAAAGCCATCACGATCGATAGACAGAACGCCCAAGTCGGAAAGGCGGGACCGCCGGCGGTGAGCAGGCGGTAGCCGGCCCAGATGGATCCGCCTGCCAGCGCGACCTTCAAAGCGAACCAGATCAGCGCGCCGGTCAAGGGGGGCATTTCAGCGAGCGGCAGGAGCATCAATGCCATGATCGGCGGATTCGGATACTGAAACCGCTCGTAGATGTTCACGCCGTCGTCGAGTTGCAGGATCTGCTCGCGCCAACGGAGGAAAGCGGATCGTTGCTGTAACGCCTTGTGAGTGTACGTTGCGGCGGTGGCAAGAATGACCCCCGCCACGATGCCGCCGAACACTCGCGCCCCCCAGTTCCCTCGGGCTTTGGTCGCTTCCATGCTCGTTCTCGTCGAAGTTTCGTCGTCGGCCCAAGAGTTTATCCGAAACAAACGAATCGGCTCAAGATGGGTTGCATTCCATTCGGCTCGACACTCGCGCCGACCGTCAAGGATCGGTAGGTGTCGTCGAACGAGTGGAAAACGAAGACCAAAGTGGTTTCTTGCCGCGACATGCCTCAAAGGACGGCCAGAGGACGGAGGCGACCGCTCAAGAGCGGCATTTCCCGTATGGGATTCTCAGTAGGGTCATGGTTTAAGTAGACTGAGGTCGAGGACCCGACGGGAAGTGGTAGTTGCCGTCATTGGGGGGTCAGGACGATTTCCAGGACGAGAGCCGATACGATGACGGATCGATTTCAAGAAGCATTGGCCCTGCACCGATCGGGCCGATTGGACGAAGCGGCACGGCTGTACGTGGAGATCTTGCAAGAGAATCCGTGGCATGCCGACAGTCTGAACTTGCTGGGTGTGGTGTGGCACCAAAAAGGTCATGCGGAGAAAGCGGTGGAATTGATCCGTCGGGCCATTCAGATGACGCCGAACCAGCCGCATTTTTTCGTCAATTTGGCGTCGGCGTTGCGTGCCTTGGGGCGTCACGGAGAAGCGGTCGATGCGGCGAGGATCGCCTTGGATCGGCGGCCCCGACTCGCCGAGGCGCAGTTGGCGTTGGCACTGTCACTGCAAGCGCTGGGTGAGAGGGAGGAAGCGGAAGCGACGCTGTTGCAGATGGGGGCGGATCATCCCTTCGACAGTCGGGGGCCACAGGCTTTGGGAAACCTGTATCGGGAGGCGGGCCGATTCGATGAGGCGTTGATGGCCTTTCAGGAGGCGTTGGGCCGAGACGGCAACGACGCAGGGGCGCATCTCGGTCTGGGGACCATGTTGTTGACGCGGGGGAAACCATGGGAGGCCGAACCTCATTTGCGTCGTGCGACGGAGCTGGCCCCGCAGGTATCGGCAGGATGGTTGAACTACGGCACGTGCCTCATCCGGCAAGGGCGCGATGCCGAGGCCGCCGACGCTTTCCGCAAAGGACTGGAAGTCGCACCGAATGACGTGCAGTTGGCCGTCAATCTTGGCCAGGCCTTTCTGGGGATGGGACGACTGACGGAGGCGGAGAACTGTTTCCAGGAGGTGCTGAAACGCCAACCCGACTTTCCCGCCGCGATCCACGGCCTGGCAGATGTTCGCCGCGAGGCCGACCGCCATGAAGAAGCGATCCCGCTGTACGAAAAAGCGATGTCGCTTGATCCGAGCGGCGGATTTCATGTCGGGCTGACCCAATCTCTGTGGGAGGTGGGCGAGGTCGATCGGGCCATTGAGGTGTTAAAATCCGCCATCGACCGAGAACCGAACAAGGCCGATCCAAGGGTGATCCTGGCCGGGATGTTGGCGACGGCCGGCGATTTGGAGGCAGCCGTTGACGTTTGCCGGCAAGCTTTGCGGCTCGAACCGAATTACGCCTCCGCTTTGATCGAGTTGGCCCGGATCCGTCGCGAGAAACTCACTCCCGAAGAGACGGAAGCTCTCGGCCGGGTGGTGCAAATCCCGTTGCCACCGACGCAGCGGATTGCGGCTCATTTCGCCTGGGCGTCGGTCGCCGATGCGCGGGAGGAATTTGCGGAAGCGGCGGAGCACCTGGCCCGAGGGAATGCCTTGGCCAACGAATACCGCCAGGCGAAAGGGCAACAGTATGATCCGCGTGCCTGGAGCGACTATGTCGAGCGAATCATTCGTGCGTTTGACGATCGATTTTTCGCGCGAACTCGCGGTTGGGGTCGAGAGACCGAGCGTCCCGTGTTCATTGTCGGACTGCCGCGATCGGGGACCACCTTGGTGGAGCAAATTCTAGCGAGCCATCCGCAGGTGCATGGAGCCGGTGAACGTCGTTTCGCCCACCAGGCGTTCGTGCGAGCCGCACAAGAAGTCGGGGGCAACGCGGAAGAACTCGATTTCGTGGAGCGGCTCACTCGCGACGTGGTGCACCAAGCCGCCCGTTGGCACGAGGAGCAGTTGAACAAACTCGACGGCGGGTCGGCCTTGCGTGTCGTGGACAAGATGCCGGAGAATTACACCCTCTTGGGTTGGATCGTCACGATGTTTCCGCAAGCAAGGATCATTCATTGTCGGCGGGACGTTCGGGACGTGGCGTTGTCGTGCTGGATGACGAATTTTGCTCATGTGCGGTGGACGAACGACATCGAGCACATTGCGGGCCGAATCCGTGGCTATCGGCGCCTGATGGAACACTGGGGCCGTGTCTTGCCAACCCGCTGGCACGATCTGGACTACGAAAAATTGGTGGCGAATCCGGAGGCGGAAAGTCGCAAGTTGGTGCAAGCGTTGGGGCTGAAATGGGACGCGGCCTGTTTAGAATTCCATCAGAGTCGGCGTTATGTGAAGACGGCCAGCGTGGCCCAAGTTCGTCAACCGATCTACCAGCGTTCAGTAGGGAGGTGGCGGCATTACGAGTCGGCGTTGTCGGGATTGTGGGCCGCAATCGAGAATCCTGGGTGATGAACAGCCATTGGCAAGGCGGCCGATTTCCGACGGCCTGGTCGAATCGCCAGGTTTCGGGCAACAGAATGCGGAACTTGACCGGTGGTGGCGCGTTCAGAAATAAATGAGGCTTTTGGGGGCGGTACCGGTCGGAAGAAAAAAGTGAGGAACAAGAAGAAATCCCTGAGCCTGAGTTGTTCGTCATGTAAAGGTTAGAAGGGTCGTGCTTCCAGGAAGAGGGGGCGCGTAGGACAGAAGAGGCGGCGAAATCGGACAATTCGTCGATCCCCAGAAAGACGGCCAAGCGACAGAAAGATGAGGACACATTTAATCCGATCATTCTGGCCATCTAGCATGGGAATTTGCGCAGGTTTCGTCAGCTGAACCGCCCCGGGTGGGTTACACTCTATTGCGACGTGGTCTCTGCGACGGCCCGCGGGATGATCGGGCCGAGCCGAACGATAGGATGAACCACCTAAGAGTATTTGATCAAACGGTCTTGCGCTGGCCTGCTCCGGTGCAAGGGGAATCATTCGTAGGAGTCCCTTTCCTATGGGCATCACTCGGCTGACCAACTGGCTTCGACTCACCGGCAGAAAGAACCGACGCAAAGACAACACTCGGCTTCGTACCGAGCGCCTCGAGGAGCGGAGCACGCCGGCGATCTTCACGGTCAACTGGGATGGTTCCGCAGCAACACCCCCGGGCAAAATAACGCTGCAAGATGCAATCACCTTGGCGAATGCCAACCCCGGTCCGGACCTGATCAACTTCGATACCGGCATTTCGACCGTTTTCGTCGAGAACGGTGGTTCTGGCCCATTGCCCGCGATCACCGATCAGGTGACCATCGACGGCGGCTCCGGTGTCACCGTCAATCTGCGAAGCAAATTTCTGGGTGACGTGGTCAATGGTTTCCACATCGCGGCGGGCGGCGAAGGTTCCTTTTTCAAAACCCTCAGCATCACGGACACGAACAAGTTGTTCAGTGCCTCCGGCGAGTGGGGCATCAAGATTTCCGCCCCGGGCGGCGGCGTCGTTTTGCACAGCATCGGCATTTTCAACATCGACGGTGATGGCATCCTCATCAGCGATTCCGCCGGCAACACGATCGGCGGGCCGAACGCCGGAGAGAACATCAGTATCGGTTCGCCCACGAATGGTAACAACGGCAACGGCGTCCGAATTACCGGTGTTGGCTCCACCAACAATATTCTTCAAAACGCCGTCATCGACAGCAACGCGGGCGATGGCGTGCGTTTGGAAAACAAGGCATCCAACAATTTCATCGGTGGATCATCAGTCGGGAACCAGATTGTCCGGAACCTGGGCCGAGGCGTCCATCTCGATAACGCCAGCGGCAATACCATCGTCCGAAACTTGATTGGAAACAACGGTGTCAATTCGAAGGGGAATCTCCAAGGTGGTATTCTCGTCAAGAATGGGTCGTCCAACAACGTTATCGGCGTCCTGAATGGCGGGAATGTCGTCTCGGGCAATTTCGGCTCCGGGATCACCGTCCAGGATGCCACGAGCTCGAACAATCTCATTCAGGCCAATTTCATCGGCACCACTCAGGATGGCAGCGGCGCGATTGCGAATACGGCCTATGGCGTCGTGATCAACAATGCCCCTAATACGAAGTTGGGAAGTGCCTCGTCGAGCTTCAACCTGATTTCAGGAAACGTGCTGAATGGCGTGCTGATCATAGGTTCCGGTGCGCAAGGCACGGTGGTCGTCAACAATCGCATTGGCATCAATGCCGCCGGTGCCGCGGCGGTGCCCAACGGTGGCGACGGCATCGTCTTGAATAACACCACCAAAGTTACCGTCGGCGGATCAGCCGCCAGTGCCCGCAATTCGATCGGTGGCAACCAGCACGGCATTCACGTTCTGAATAACTCCAGCAAAATCACGATCCTCGGTAACCACATCGGCTTCTTCCTGGC
This sequence comes from uncultured Gemmataceae bacterium, assembly GCA_937922175.1. Classification (GTDB taxonomy): domain Bacteria; phylum Planctomycetota; class Planctomycetia; order Gemmatales; family Gemmataceae; genus CAKZUU01. The sequence continues at coordinate 4,039 of CAKZUU010000034.1, read as the reverse complement.
GGGATCGAAGTACAACCCCATCCCGAACCAACTTGATGGCGTTCGCATCGACAACTCGAACAACGTCGTAATAGGAGGTACGCTCTCGGGCATGGGCAACGTCATCTCGGGTAACCGGATCGGCGTGCACATGACCAAAGCGGCGACAATCACCTTGCAAGGGAATTTCATCGGGACAAATGTGCTCGGTGATGATTCCTCGGATCAGCCCGATCCGAACAACGACAGCGGTGTGGTCGTCGATGATTCGTCCGACATCTTGATCGGTACGCCGGGAACATTGGCCGGCAACCTGATCAGTCGGAATCTGGGACATGGCATCCACGTCCGCAATAATTCGTTCGACGTTCGGATTCAGAACAACCGCATCGGGACGCAGAATGACGCTTCCAAGGTGCCCGATCTGGGGAACTCCGGAAACGGCGTGTTTGTCGAAGGTAGCACCAAAGTTACCATCGGCGGGACCGCCGCTCAAACCGGAAACACTTTCGCCAAGAACCTGAACGGTGTCTACCTGCTGAATTCGACCCTTACCACCATCCAGGGCAACTTGATCCGGAATAATGCGGCCAGCGGTATCCGCCTCGAAGGCAGCGAGGATAACACGATCGGTGGCGGGGTCGCCAAGGCGGGCAACACCATCGCCAATGCCAAGAAGTATGCCGGCGCCAGCTTCCAGAACGAAGGCATCTTGATCGTCGCGGGCAGTAAGAATAACGTCGTCCAGCAGAATTACATCGGGACCGATGCCAGCGATAATCGGGAGATCGGCAACCGCGGCAGCGGTATCGTCATCGACGGTTCGTCGAACAACTTGATCGGCGGGACGAAACATCTCAGCACGGACGGCGTCGAGCACGGCAACGTCATCGCGTACAACTGGCAAAACGGCATCGTCGTCGTCGAAGATTCGGGTGGTCCTGGGTCGGCGAATGGCAACCGACTGTGGGGCAACAGCATTTACGGCAACTGGAGCTGGAAGTTTGCCGGTTTGGGTATCAACCTGAACACGACGGGGGCCTTCGTTGATCTGAACGACCCGTTGGATGCGGATGCCGGAGCGAACACCACCCAGAATTATCCCGAGCTTTTGTCGGTGGACGCGACGGGCGGCAATACGGTCATCACCGGGAAGCTCCACAGCACTCCAAGCCGGACCTATCGGATCGAGTTCTTCGGAACAGATCAACCGAATCCGAGCGGCACGCCGGTCGAATACGGCCAAGGCAAGCTCTACCTTGGCTCGATCGACGTCATGACAGATGCGGCCGGCGACGCCACGTTCTCGTTTACATCGTCGATCGTACTGCAACCGTTGTGGGTGGCGACGGCCACAGCCACGGACTTGACGACGAACAGCACGTCGGAATTTTCCAAGGCAATGTACGCCAACACCCTGGGTCCCATCACGTTTGTCGTGAACAACGATGGTGGGTTCCACCTGACCAAAGGCGGTGGCAAGACCGTGCTGAATGGCACGATGACCCTGGCTCGGGCCATCGAGTTGGCGAATCAACATCCCGGCACCGATCGAATTTTCTTCGCTATCCCGCCGCAAGTCACGGTCACGACCGACACGATGGGCTTCCCGGTGTTCAATCACGAGGCCGACAGCCGCGTGGTGTTGATTGACGCGAACCTGCCGGACATCACCGACACGGTGGTGATCGATGGGTCGCAATTGGCTTGGCCGCAGTCGCCCGCGGATCAACCGTTACCGGGATATCCCGCGGACACGAAGACGGACAAAGCCTACTCGCTGTGGTTCCGGAATGCGACCAACGGCATCGTTGTCAGCGATAACCAACTGCCAGCCGACAAGCTGTTGAATCCAGGTGCCAACGCGGGCTTCACCGTCATTCGCAACTTCCCGGAGATCAGCGGTCAGAACGGCGTGGGCATCACCATTGCCACGGCCAAGGGTAACGTGAACATCCAGAATATCCAAGGCCCCGGAGGCTTTTCGGGGATTCCTGGGATCAGCGGCTTCGTCAAGGGTGGAATCCTCATCGACAATTCGCCGGAGAACATCATCGGGGGTGCCGACAAGGGCCAAGGACTGCAAATCAACAAAATCGGTGCCGGTACGGGCATCACGATCACCGGGGCTTTGTCCACCAAGAATCTGGTGCAGCAGACGAAGATTGGCGATCTGTTCGGCGTGGCTTCCGATGGCATTTTGATCGATAACGGGGCCAGCCAAAACACGATCGGTGGTTTCACCTCCAGCCCGGTGAATACCGGCAACTTGATCGTCCGCAGCAACAAGGCCGGCATCCATATCCGGAATGGGAGCAACGCCAACCGCGTGCAGCGGAACTTCATTGGCAACGACGGCGACAGCACCGCCATTCCGAATGCTCAAGATGGCGTCTTCATTGAGGATTCCTCGGACAACCTGATCGGCGGTCAGAATTTGCAAGCCGGCAACCTGATCTCGGGGAACACCGAGAACGGCGTCCATATTAGGGGCGCCTCGTCGAAGAATAATCAGATCCAGAGCAATACCATTGGCTTGAATTCGGCGGGCGATAAAGGTTTGCCGAACTCGGGCAATGGCGTCTTGGTGGACAACGCCCCATTCACGCAAGTCGGCAGCACGACGACGGCAGCCAACTTTATCTCGGCCAACAACCTCAATGGCGTGCGGATCGTCGGCCCCGGTTCGTCGGGCTCGTTCGTTGTCAACAACCGCATTGGTATCAACCTTGCCGGTGATAAGAAACTCGGCAACGTCGAGGACGGCGTCCAACTCGACGGCGCCAGCAACGTCACCGTCGGTGGTGGTGGAACGAAAGCCATCAACATCATCGGCGGCAACCGCCACGGTGTTGCCGTCCTGAATAACTCGAACAAGATCTTCGTTCGAGGGAATCAACTCGGTGTCAACAAACTGCCGGACGGCACGTACCCGAACCTCGGTAACTTCCTGGATGGCGTCCACATCAACACCTCGAAGAACGTCCTGATCGGTGGAACGCAAACGCTGGAAGGTAATAAGATCGGCAGCAACCGGAATGGCGTCATGATCGTCAATTCCGAGGACGTGACCCTCCAAGGCAACTTCATCGGTCCGAACTTCACGGGTACGAAGATTCCGATCCTCCTCGGCCTACGAGAAGATTTCCAACCGGCGTTCCAATCGGAAGATGGCGTGCGGATCGAAGGCTCGAAGAACATCTTTGTCGGTACGCCGGCTCAGGGTGGTGGAAATCTCATCAGCAACAATCGCCGTGGCGTCGCGGTGTTCAAAGGCTCCAGCTTCGTCTTCATCCAGAACAACCGCATCGGCGCCCAGCGCGCGACGGCGCCCACTCAATGGGACCTCGACAATTTGGATGACGGCGTCCAAGTCGACGCCAGCACCGATGTATTGATCGGCGGGACGGGACCGTTGAACGGCAACCTGATCACGCGCAATCTCGACGGCGTGCAGATCTCCGGTGGTTCGGAACGGGTCACCGTCCAAGGAAACACGATCCGAAACAACCGGCAAAATGGTGTCCGCATCGAAGCCAGCCACAATAACCTCATCGGCGGCAACGTCGACAGCGCCCGAAACACCATTGCCAACCGTCGGTTGAATGTCGATAGCACGTTCTCCCTGAACGGCGTGCTCATTTCTCTGGGCAGCACGGGCAACGTGGTGCAAGGCAACTACATCGGCACCGATGTGAATGAAGACAAGACGCTCGGCTTGAATGCCGAGGGCATCTTGATCGACGGGTCGTCAAACAACTTCATCGGTATCACGACGCCGTTGACCTCGGTCGACCAGGCCGTCACTGTCGGATTGGCTGAGGGCAATATCATCGCCAACAGCAAGGGCAATGGCATCGCGGTCGTCACCAGCCTCGGCCCCGCCACTGGCAACCGGATCTCTGGCAACAGTATCTATGGCAGTGGCAAACTCGGGATCGACCTGGGAACGACCGGCGGATTCGTCACTTTCAACGACAAACTCGATGCCGACACCGGCGCCAACAACCTGCAAAATTATCCGGATTTGGCCTTGGCCGAGTCGGAAGCGTCGCTGGGT
>CAKZUU010000033.1 GCA_937922175.1 uncultured Gemmataceae bacterium | reverse complement strand
GCTCAACGAAGAGGGCGGGATCGACGTCGAGCAGTTCCGCGTGGAATCAATTTACGATCGGGTCAACACCACGGGGACGGCGTTTCTGGGGCTGACCGTTGGGTGTGCTCAGTGCCACAACCATAAATACGATCCACTCACCCAGCACGAATACTTCCAAATGTTCGCCCTGTTGAACCAGGACGACGAATCGACGCTGGAGTTGGCGACGCTCGAACAAAAAGAAAAGCGGCGGCGAATCGAGGGCGAACGAAAAGAATTGCTCCGCATTTTTCGTCCGTTGGATCGGCTTACCGATGCCGACGTTCTGGCGTGGCAAGGGAAATTGTCGCCTGAGATGCGATCGGCTCTGCCCCGAGAAATCAGCCACCTTCTCGACATCGCTGAAAATGGTCGCGACGAACGCCAGAAGGCACAGTTGTTGGCCTTCGTACGAAACCTTGACAAGGTAAGGCACGCGGTCGGCGGGATGATGTCGTCACCGTGGCTTTCGCTGGCCCATTTCCATCTGCATCAGACCCGAGACCGGATCGAACGTCGCTTGGCCCAACTCCGGGCCGAGGAGCCGGACATTCCGAAGACTCTTGTCTTGGCGGCACGCAAAGAGACTCGACCGACCTGCATCCATATCGGCGGCGATTTTACCCGCCAAGGAAAGCCCGTGGAACCGGGCGTGCCCTCGTGGCTTCTCGACATGGGCCCCGTTCGCTCGCGCTTGGATTTCGCCCGTTGGCTGGTCCATCCGGGACATCCCTTGACGCCGAGGGTCATCGTCAATCGGCTATGGCAGCATCATTTCGGCTTGGGACTCGTTGAGACCGAGAATGACTTCGGCACGCAAGGTATCCCACCCTCGCACCCGGAACTTCTCGATTGGCTCGCCGCCGAATTCGTGCAAAGCGGATGGAGCGTTAAACACATGCATCGGCTGATGCTGACGTCGGCGACCTATCGGCAGTCGTCGAAAATGCGGCCAGAACTCAATTCGGTTGATCCTCGGAATCGACTGCTGGCACGGATGTCGCGATGGCGGCTGGAGGCGGAGGTCGTGCGCGATATTGCCCTTGTTGCCAGCGGGTTACTCAACTCCCGAATCGGCGGTCCAAGTAACTTCCCTCCGCAACCCGAAGGTGTCTTTCGCTTTACCCAGGTGCCGCGTGTCTGGACGGCCGACCTGGGGCCGAATCGTTACCGCCGAGGAATGTACACGCATTTTTGGCGATCCGCTCCGCACCCTGCCTTGGCCGCCTTCGATGCTCCCGACGGAGTGAACCCTTGCACGAGGCGCAACCGCTCGAATACGCCTTTGCAAGCTCTGACCCTCCTGAATGATTCCGCCTTCGTCGAGCTGGCCGGCACCTTTGCTCGACAGTTGCAGGAAGCGACTCTGACCGACGAAGAAAAATGCGTCCGGGCCTTCCAACGCTGCTTATGTCGGCCGCCCACGCCCGCGGAATTGCAAATCTTGATCGGGCTATATCGTGATTCAAAAAACGATTGGCTGCCCGTCACGCGAGCGTTGATGAATCTCGATGAATTCATCACTCGGGAGTAACGTGGCTGAGCGGAAGCGACCTCGGGCGGGCCAGTCTGCGGAACAGTTGGCGGCCAGGTATCATTTCCAAACCGAGAGAGACGAGAAGATAAACGACCATCCCCCGACTGATGATCTGAATGAGACCCGCCCAAGTGTGAGTCGGCCAAAGAGTGCGAAGATATGTCCAGCACACGGTGACAATAATCGTTGCCAGAATCGGCCGAAGCAACGCCGTGCGAACGTAGTCGCTGTCACGGATGTCGAGATGCTGGCACACTCGGATGACAATCCAGGCGGACATCAGCACATTCGGGATCATCGTCCCCAAGGCCACGCCGCGAATGTCCCAGACGGGGAACAACAGCAGGCTGAGAGAGAGATTGATGAGGGCTTCGAGACACATCAACCGGGCGAAGCCACGGATCTTCCCCACGCCATATAAAACTCGTGCCGCGACGGATTGGAGCATGCCGATCGACACAGTGCCGGCGAGGATCCACAGGACGGGAGCGCCCCGACGCCGGTATTCGGGATCGCCCAGCCACAATTCGAGAAAGCCGCCGCCGAAGAGAAAAAGCCCAGCTTGGATCGGTAGTGCCAGATAGGCCGTGTAACGCGATCCGGCCAAAAACAGCTCGCGCATGCGGTTCTGATATCCCTTGGCATCGAGCGCGCTAAAGGTGGGCGTCAAGGTCGTGGTCGCCGAACGAATGAGGTTTTTCGCGTACTCAGCCAACCGAGCCGGCATATCAAAGAACGGAATCAAATTCAGCTGCCCGCACAGGCCGATGACAATCGCATCGGTTTTGAACGAAATGCGTCCGGCGATCATGGCCAGCAAGGCGTCCCCGCTGTAGCCGCGTACTTGCCGCAAGGCTTCGCGATCGGCATGCCAAGGTGCTAAAGTCAGGCTGGGCAAGTGTCGCCGGGTGATCCAAGCCATCGTCAGTGATTCGCCGAGTGTCGTGAGCGAGAAGACCCAAGCGAGGGTAACGAGGGAACCCTCAAAGCGAACAAGCCAAGCGACACCCACGAGGCGCATCATCAAGAATCCGGTCCGGATCAACGCTTTTTGAGCGAAACGTCCCAAGCCATCGAGAGCGGCGGGGAAGATACTCAACGGCAATTGAACGGACAACGTCCCCAGCAAGACCAGCGACATGGACCAGACTTCACTCTTCATTGGTCCGGGCACTTTGTCGTGAGTATGGAGGACCAGTGCCAGCACGGTCGCCCCGACGCCCGTAACGATCAGACCGGCCACCGTAAACACCAGGGCACAAGCTGCGGTGAGACGGGACAAAAGCGAATGATCTTGGGTTGCGTGACCTCGAGCCACGTTTCGGACAATGGTTGCCGAGATCCCCAAATCGAAAAGCGTCAAATAGGCGAGGATCGATTCGACGAGCGACCAGGCCCCGTAACGGTCAGGACCGAAATGGCGCAACAACATCGGGGCGATGACAAAAGCGGCGGCCAATTGTGCGAAGAAGGCACCAGTGTTCGCCGCGGCTTGCCACCAAGGGAATCGACCGGTCGGCGGGGATTCGACTTCCTTGTTCAAAGCACACCTCTTCGGCGGAAATCCTTGGCTCCTTGTTGTAACCTCGCCCCGGCTTGGGTCGCAAGCCCGTCTGGGTCGAGATGTCAGCCGGAGTGTCCGATCGCCCGTAAAATAGATGCACAGAGTTGAGGTCGAGGGGGAGCAGATGGCGGAAACCCAAGAAAAAACGGGATTGGGAAACTATTTTGTCGCCAACTATCCACCCTTCTCCTTCTGGCGGCGCGAACACGTTCCGGCGGCCCGGGAAATGATGCAAC
>CAKZUU010000032.1 GCA_937922175.1 uncultured Gemmataceae bacterium | reverse complement strand
AAAAACGGTTGAACAGCTGGGGCATCCGATGTGTCCTGAAGGACTGTCTTGGCGGCCCCCCTCCTGGAATCATTCGCCCCGAGGTCGTCATTCGTAGGCGATGGCCTGGGCGATTCGCAGCCGTCCGGCGTGTATTGCTGGGAAAAGGCCAGCGCCGGTAGCGATTCCGATGGACAAAGCGGCAAGAATCGTTGTTTCGCGCCATGGCACGATCACCGGAAACACGAAGCCCGATTCCTCGAAAATCACCACGCGAAGCAAGTACCACTCCAGTGGCACGCCGGCCGCGATTCCAATGATCGTGCCAAACGCCCCCATGAGCATGGCCTCCCATAAGACGGTGAGCAGGGTTTGGTGGCGGGTGGCCCCGACCGCGCGGAGCAGACCCAATTCGCGTCGGCGTTGGAGGACGGAGATCAGCAGAGCCATCACGACGCCCAGAGCCGCTACGACACCGATCGCCAGTTGCTGCATGTAGGAGAGGAGATAAAGTCGGCGGATAAAGCTCGTGACCATCGAATCGAAATCCCGCCGCGACACGACCACGAGAGCCTGGCGATCGGCGAGCTGTTTCACTTCTTGCCACTCCTCGGGGCCGCTTCCCGGTTTCAAAAAAACGTGGATGGTGTCGATGAGCGGATCCTGAAATGCTTGGGCATAGAAGTGTCGGTCGAGCAAGATGGTGCCGCGAGCCCAAGAGTATTCCGGAATAACCCCGACGATCCGAAGCGGGACAGGTTGTTGGGGGCCGCGGAGTTCGATGGTGTCGCCGGTCGTCACGCGATTGAGTGCGGCGAAATTCTCAGAAACGAGGCAGGTATTCGGTTGTTCGAGTTCGAGGAACACCGGCAGCCCTGGCAGTTCGTGGGCGTGACGATGGCTGTCGTGATACACCCGGGCGTCCAACGCGGTGAGGAAGGCCAGTCGGCCGTTGAACTCGGGCTGTCCGTAACGAATTGCCAGCGTTTGCGCAACTGCGGGCAAGCGTTTGAATTCCTCGATCAGATCGGGTTGCATCGGCAGGACGCTGGCCGTGGATTGGGGATCGCCGCAAATCACGAACAGGTCGGCAGAGACGACACGATCGAGCCATTCGAGGATGGGGCGTTTGTTGCTTTCTCCCACACCGGCGGTTTGAAACATCAAGGCGACCCCGGCTGCCAAAGCACCGACGACAACCCCGGTTCGACCCGGCGAGCGAGACAAGTTATCGGCAGCCAACCGAGCCTCGATGCCGAGAATTCGGCGAAAGGTCGGTTGCAAAAGGCGGGAGAGAAAAGCCACCAAATGGGGGACAGCCAGCAAGAATCCGAGCAGAATGAGGACGAGTCCGCCGTAGCCGCCCCAGCGTTTGGGTAAGGAGTCGCGGAGCAGGACGAAACTCAGGCCTCCCGCGATCAAACCGATGCTGGCCAGCCCTTGCAGCAGGCGGAGCCAGCGACTGCCGCTTCGAGGCGACCGCCGAACGGCGTCGGCCGGTTCGTCGTGGGCCGCATGCACAGCCGGGAAAGTGGCTGCCAAGAGCGCCGTCACTAGCCCCGCTGCCATGGCTCCCACCAATAGGTCCAGTGTCACCGGCATGGGTTGCTTTCCGGTGAGGAAGACCTGCTCCATCTCGAGGCTTACCAGATAAAAGGTCGCCCGGGCCATCGCCCACCCCAGAGGAATTCCCAAAACGGCGCCCACCCATCCCAGGACAAGTGCTTCGGCGGCGAACTGACCGGCGATTTGTGCCCGAGTCGCTCCCAGCGAGCGCATTACCCCGATGTCGTGCCGACGCTCGACGACGCTTACTGCCAAAGCGTTGTACACCAGAAATAGACCCACCACCATCGCTCCCGCACCCGTGAGGGAAAACCCAATCCGGATCGGACCCACGATGTCCTCCGTGGCCCGCATCGCGCTTTCCGATGTGTGAATCACACCCTGGTTGCCCACGACTCCTTCAACCAGGTGGCGTACCCTCTCGGGATCGGCACTTGGCTCCAAAAACACGTCGATCCGCTCGCACAATCCCTCCTGACTCAGGATCGACGCTGCCTGGCGTACATCCATCACCAGTAGAAACCCCCCGAGCTTGGCCGCTGGCCCGTGCAAAGTCACCACCCCGGCAGGCACGATCGTGTGCAACCGGCCGCCCGCTCGAATCACCACGGGTTGGGTCGGTCGGCCATCGGGCGCCAAAGCCCGGGCCAATTCCTGTCCGACAAATACCCCTCGACCCGTAAGCCACGCCGGGGGATTGGTGAGCGTCACTTCGGCTTCGAAGGCGTTTCGCTCACTGACCGTGCCGTGGGCCGCATGCGTGTCCAGCCCGATCAAAATGGCCGTTCGTTGCCCGACTTCAGGCAGCAACACCCGCTCAACAAGAGAGGGCTGGGCATCCGCCACGCCGGGTAGTCGGCGGACCATGTCGGCCAAATCGAGACGCACCTTGCGGTTGTTCATGATCATGAAATCAGCACGGAGATTTCCCGGTGTGACCGATTCCCGTGCTGCGGCCTCCAGGCAACGATTCAACAGTTGCGTGGAAACCAGCATCGCGACGCCGATGCCGATGCTCGACGCAATCAGCAGCGTTCGATCCCAACGGCGACGCAAATATCGCCGGCTAACAATCATGAACAGTGACAACAACGGAGTGGGCATGGTGAGTTTGGAAGAACACAGTCGGGGGATGGCATTGGAGAGACAGACCGAATCCTCTCACACGGCGACGGCCTGTTGCGTCGCCGTCGGAGCCGGAACCTCCTCGGCGGTGATCAAACCATCCGAGATATGGATGATCCGGTCCCCCACGGCCGCCGCCTCGGGAGCATGCGTGACCATCACCACCGATCGTCGGCCGGCCTCTGGCAATCGACGGAGTAACTCCAGAATGACACGGGCGTTGGCACTGTCCAGATTGCCGGTCGGTTCATCGCACAAGATCGCTTCAGGTTCGGTGACCAGGGCCCGTGCCACCGCCACCCGTTGCATTTCGCCGCCGGAGAGTTCCTCGGGGAAATGATCCCCCCGATGGGACAGACCCACCCGTTCGAGACTTGCCTCGGCCCGACGACGAGCCACCCGCCGCGATTCGCCGCCCAGCAGCAAGGGCAACGCGACGTTTTCCGCCGCGGTCAGAGTTGGCAAGAGATTAAAAAACTGAAAGACAAAGCCGATCCTTGTCCGCCGAATGAACGATCGCCTCCGATCGGACATCGCCCGGAGATCCTCGCCAGCAAAAAGTGCCCGCCCCGTCGTCGGAGTGTCCAGGGCGCCCAACAGATGCATCAGCGTCGATTTCCCCGATCCGCTTGGCCCCATGATCGAGACAAATTCTCCTGTCTCCACCCGCAAACTGACTCCGCGGACCGCATGGACGGTTCTTCGTCCCTGCTGGTAAACTTTCGTCACATCGATTAATTCCATCATGGCCCGCTTGCCCTCATTGGCGACCTATTGGTTCACTGTACGATCCGATGGGATTGAGCGAAACCGATCGTTCGCTCATTTAACGCTTTTTTTCAATCCACTCTCACCTGCCCTATGAAACCGCCTCGATGACGAGCCATCAACGGGCATCAAACCGGACCGACGCCGACCGATCGACCGCCGACACGGCCAAGGTCCTTGGTTGATCATCAGGAGGTCATCGCCGAGCCGAACTCGACAGCCAGCAGCGTAAAATCATCAGGATCGGTCGTTTGGGCGACGAGATCGTTGGTCAATCGTTCGAGCAGCGTGGGTAGAGGCCGATGACGATGCTGACGAGCGAGACCGGCGAGTTGGTCCCATTGGTGCGGGGCCGTGCCGTACAGCCCGTCGGTGAAGAGGAGCATTCGGTCACCCTTTTGGAATTGATGCTCGGCTCGGGGAAACTTTCCATCGCCTGTTCCCAGCAGAGGCCCTGGCAAGCGTAGAAACCGTGGCTGCTCCTCGCTGGTCCCCAACCACAACGGGGGGGTGTGGCCCGCACACGAGTACTGCAGGTTGCCGGAGACGGTATTCAGGATCGCATAGGTCAATTGCACCATCGGCGGTTCGGCTAAGCCCAGATTGGCCAATTGGCGGTCCAATCGATGCAACAGTTCATTGGGCGGCACAATCCGATACGACTGACCTTGGATATCTTTCGGTTGGACACTTTGATGCAGGAACACCGCAAGCATGCTCGCCGTCAGGCTTTTCCCGAGCACATCGCCCAGGAAAAAGGCAACATGCGTCTCGTCGACACGAAGCACATGGTAGAAATCACCGGCGCTGCCAATTCGCTCCCGATGCCAGACGGCGAACCGCGCATCGCCTACTTCCGGCATCGTCGAGGGGCGGCAAGAACGTTGAATCCGGCGCGCGATGCGGAAATCGGCGTCGATTTGACCATAGAGGTGGATCAGTGTTTGATTGATTTGTCCGGCTTCCTCGGCTCGTGCTTGCAGCCGTTGGCGCTCGTCGTGCTGATGCATCAATCGTGTCGCCAAAATGGCCAATTCGCCCGGTGCCAAGGGAAGGACCAATACGGCCTCTGCCCCGGCTTGCCAGCCAGCAATTCGCGCGGCGGGATCAAGGGCTTCGGCCAACCAGACCAATGGTCGCCGAAATTTCTCGACCCATCGAGCCGCGCACCGCTGCGCT
>CAKZUU010000031.1 GCA_937922175.1 uncultured Gemmataceae bacterium | reverse complement strand
GGGGCGAGATCGACCTGATCGCCTGGGATGGTGCTCAAATCGTCTTCGTCGAGGTGAGATCAACAGCCGGTGCCGACACCCCACGCGTCGCGGAAAGCATTGATCGGACCAAACAGAAACACATCACCCATGCGGCACGGCATTTTCTGCACGAATATCGTCTGTTTGACCGGCCCTGTCGATTCGACGTCATCATCCTCCAGTGGCTACCGAACGCGAAATCTCCGACAATTCAACACCTTAAGTCAGCTTTCGATTGTATCGAGTACTGACCGGGATAAGAGATGCCAGACGTTTCCTTCAGGTCAGCGGTTTCCGCCGAAGTTCAAATTGACGATCGACTGCGACGTCGGCTATAGTGGGGCGGAGAGATGCGGTTTGGGAAACACGGTGCGCGATTGCAGATGCGGATCGTCGGCACGATGATCGTTCTCTTGGCCGCTTGGGGAGTCTCCCTCGCTCAAGAGGATCCGGTCGTTCGCGGCCGACCCGTGTCCGAGTGGTTCCGTCGACTCCGGCAGGAGACCAACGCCCAGCGCCGACTCGCGGCGTTGATGATCATCGACAGTCAAGCAGGTCCGGGTGTCCCCATTGTTTTGCCGAATCTGTTACGTGAAGCGCAAGAGCATCCGGACCCGGCCATTCGTCGACGCATCATCCTGATGTTGCCTCGATATCGAGATCGAGGCGATGAAATTGTGAACGTCTATCGGCATGCGTTGACCAAGGACCCCGACGCGGGGGTGCGTGAAGCAGCAGCGGGGACGGTTCCTAAGCTCGACCGGACGGCCGCCACGGCGATCATTCCCGTTTTGGCAACAGCGCTGAGAGATGAGGCGGCGGGCACCCGGGCGGCCACCGCACAGACCATTGGTGTCCTGGCTCAACTGGACGAGCAAATCGCGCTGGAGACGATCTCCGCGTTGGCGGCGGCGCTGAAAGATTCATCCGCCGAGGTGCGATTTCAAAGTGCGTATGCTCTATCGCGGATGGGTGAGTCCGCGGCGGCGGCTCAGGAAATGCTCGTTGACATGTTCCTGACGGATGAAGTTGTGTCGAATCGCCGAGAGGCGGCGAAAGCATTGGCCGCGATCGGCCCCAAGGCGGCGTCGGTTGCCGCCAAAATCGTCGCGGGGCTGACGGATTCGCACCCCGAGATCCGACAAGCCGCCGCTTTGACCCTGGGTCGAATCCAGGGCGACCCGGATCGTGTCCTGCCCGCCTTACTCAAGGCGGCACGCGATACCGACGTCTCGGTTCGTTGTTTGGCGATCCACGCGATCGGAAGTTATGGCAGATCGGCGACGGGAACGATCCCCGAATTGATCGAGATACTTCGTCGGGATGAAGTCGCCGATGTTCGTTTGGCTGTCATCGAGGAGTTGGCAAGTTTTGGAGCCGACGCCCGACTGGCCGTCGACGCCCTGCGAGTTGCCAGTAAGGATGGTCGAATCGCGATTCGCGAAGCCGCTTTGGCCGCTTTGAAAAAAATCGAATCCTCTCCATGATCGTGCGTTCAAGTTCGATTCGTCGTTCGTTTCGCCCGAAGTCCTTGCATCGAATCAAGAGGGAACTCCGTGTCGCTGCGCCAGGAATCGGCCCATTTGGCCCGCGTGTGGGATTTTGTCGCGTTGACGGCCGGCAAGATCGCTCATGATTTATCGAACATTTTCACCAGTGTGAATGGCTTCGCCGAACTTGCCGCAAGTCAGGTCAAGGGACAAACGGCCGCAGAAGCCTACCTGGCGGAGGTGCAGCAAGCGGGCACAAGAGGAGTGGTATTCGCCGATCGGTTGCACTTGTTGAAACATTGCACGAGCCGACCGACATTTCATTCCTCGGTGGGTGCCGCAGTGGAGTCCGCTGTCTCCGCGGTTCGGGCTTCCCTATCGAAAGTGCCGAAAATTCATTGTCATCTCCAGGAAACGTTGCCCCCGGTTCGCATAAGTCCGGACGCCTTGCGAACCATCTTGCTCGAGGTCGTCCGGAACGGCTGCGAGGCGGCAGGCGAGGCGGGCGACGTTCACATCACCGCCGAGACCATCAATCTCGAGGAAGCGGCGACCGTCGATCTGTTGGGCCGCGCCGATGCGGGACCTCACGTCTGTCTGACAGTGGAAGACACAGGGCCAGGGCTACCCGCTGAACTGATGACCAAGTTTCTCAGCGTACCGTTTTTCACGACGAAGTTGGGGCCGCGAGGAATCGGCTTGCCGATCGTCTTTCGCACCGTTTATGCCTACCAGGGCGGATTCACCCTTCGCAATCGATCAACCGGCGGCGGCGAGGTCAAAATTTGGCTTCCGGCTGGGGAATAACGAATCGTTCTACCCATCGGGCAAGACTGGCACGGTCTGCAATTCAAAGTTAAAATAAGGTAGGGCATTGAATCGAGATCTGAGAGTTGGGCTGGAACGAGAATTGAGGGAGGCTGCGGGTGTTCGATCCGTTTCCCCCATGTCCGGGACCGCCGGAATGGCGTGTCGATTGGGAAACGCTCGACGCCACCTATCCTTGGGTTCGCAACCTTCGTGGCTGCCCCCAAGATCCCGCTCGGCATGCGGAAGGCGATGTTTGGACGCACGTCCGGATGGTGTGTGAGGCGCTAGCCTCGATGCCCGCTTGGCGAGCCTTGCCGGAATTGGAGCGGAAAATCGTCTTTACCGCCGCCCTGCTGCATGATGTCGCGAAACCTGCCTGCCTGCGAACCGAAGCGGACGGCCGCGTTTCGAGTCGTGGCCATTCCTGGCGCGGGGCGATCATGGCCCGGCGCATCCTCTGGCGGATGAATGTACCTTTTGCCTACCGCGAGCAGGTGACCGCTCTGGTTCGACATCACTTGGTTCCCCTCTATCTCGTCGATCGCGACGAACCGCAACGTCTGGCCATCGAAGTCAGCCAAACGGCTCGAACCGATCATCTGGCGCTGCTCTCCGAAGCCGACGCTCGGGGCCGACTCTGCCCTGATCCGAATCGGTTGCTAGGGAACATCACACGATTCACCGAAATATGCCATGGATTAAACTGCCTCGGACAACTCTACGCCTTCCCCTCGGATCATACGCGGTTTTTGTTTTTCCGGGATCCCAGCCGTTCGCCGCAAACGGTCGTACCAGATGATTTCTCCTGCGAAGTGATCTTGATGTCGGGCTTGCCCGGAGCAGGAAAAGACTATTGGATTCAGCATCACCTTCGCGGTTGGCCGGTCATCTCCATCGAAAAAATCCGTTCAAACTTAGGGATCGCGTCACCTCACCAGGCGCATGGTGAAGTGGTCAATCGAGCCCGAGAGATCGCCCGACATTATTTGCAAGGCGGACAGAACTTTGTTTGGAATGCGACGAATTTGAGCCGACAGGTTCGGGCGGAGTGTGTCCGCCTCTTCGCGGATTACGGTGCCCGGGTCCGGATCGTCTATCGAGAAGTCTCCTCCGATCGTTTGTCCTACCAGAACCGACACCGGCGTCATCGAATACCGGCCTCGGTGATCGAACGAATGTTAGATCGTTGGGAAACGCCCGATCGGACCGAAGCGCACCAAGTTGATTGGATCGTTGACTGAAAGTGCCGAGGCGTTACGTAAAATAGCCGCCCGACGAAGGTTTCCCCTCCTTCGCCGGGCCGATGTTTATCGTATCAACCGATTTTCAGCGACCGCCTTTATTCTTTTCGTACCAGTTCAACCAATCCTGAATCGCTTTGTTGCGTTGAAGATCGGTGGCATTGGATTTCGGACCAAAGTCCTTTCCTGTCACATCGCGCAAGGCGCTGGCGGCGGCTCGCCAGACCGATTCATCGATGTCATCCAACAGACGGATCAAATCCATCGTGAGTTCTTTTTCCTTTTTGATGCCGGCGGCATTGGCGGCGGCCCGACGCAGTTCGGCGCTCTCGCTATCCATGAATCCGCGGAGGGCCTCGACGTTTTCACGTGTCAGCCGCTCCGTGAGCGCTTTCCGGGTCTTGTCTTGGGCGTCACCCTTCAACTGCGGGATCGCATCGGCTAAGGCGAGCGTATATCTCAGTCCCTCTCCCTTGCCGAACTCCTTCAAGAGATTCGCCCGCTTGGAATCACCAGCAGCCAATAGTTCTTGCGTCAGCGGTTTTGATTCGTCGTTGCCGACCGTCACGAAACCGGGTTTGCCACCCTGACTCGGCTTGATGTCGGCGGCCTGACCCGATTTCATGCCGCGATCGATCACAGCGCTCAAATCGCGGACGATGTTGCTCCGACAGAGAAACATGACGCCGAAAGCCGCTCCGCAGTCGTTGCCATACTTGTAGTACCAACTGCCGTCGGGCTGTTGCGTCTTGACCAGGTAATCGGCACCCCAACTGTACCAATCCTTACCGCCGGGCAAGGTCTTCAGCCCGTAGACCATGCAGACCCGCTCGAGCGACCAGAGGAAGTAAAGGTCATTCCGTGGATCGTCCCGGTTCATCATGCCGGGCATATTTGGTCCGCCGCCGGGGAAACCGGCGGGGCCACCGCCAAAACCGGCAGGTCCGGGAACTTGCCCGGGGGGAATGTTCCCCCCCCCGAAGCCCGGTGGGCCTCCCGGTTGATTGGGAAACCCTGGCCGCTGACCCCCTCCTGCCGCCTGGTTCATCCGATTCGTCACGTTGAAGACGTTGCCGATGTACGCCAAGCCGCCTTTGACCGACTTATCACTCATGATCTTTGAAATGTCGAGTCGGCTGGCTTCTTTCGCCTGGGCCCCCTCGAAGCGGCCGTCGGCGGTGATTCGCCCTCGAGACTTCAAGGTCCGCTCGCCTCGAGCCCCGTACACGATCGCCAAGCCCAAGAGTCCAGCGCAGGTCATCGACGGAGTGGAGAGCGGCAGCCCGCGACCGGCATAAGCCCAGCCGCCATCGTTGGGATTTTGCATGGCACGAAAACGTTGTTCCACCGCTTTTAGGGCGTTGTCCACTGGAATGCCGTATTTCCGGGCCGCCCACAAGGCGATGACGGCGAATTGGGTGTTTGAGTTGTCGTCCATGTTTTGATCGCCGGGCAGAATCATCCGACGTCCTTTCAACATGTCCGCGATACCTGCATCTAGGGTGGCCCGGGGTTGGCTGCCCTCGGTTGGCAAATCACGACCGCCTTTGAGAACCGCCCCATTGAGCGCACCTTGCAACCGCCTTTTCTCGTTATCGTCGAGTCCAGCACAATAGTAGCTCCAGCCGCCCCATTGCGTCTGACCGAATAGGAGTCGCACGGCCATCGACTGGATTAACAGTACGTCGATTTCCTCGCCCAACTTGTCAAGGAAGATGATGTCCAACGCAAGCTGATAGGTCTTATTCTGATGAATCGCCGCTTGTCGGACCTGCTGAGCAATTCGCTGGATAACGGGATCGTCCAGGCGTACGCCCGCCTCCAGCATCGCGATCCCTGCCAGGGCGGCCGGCCCCTCACCATGGCCGCCGGCGTCTTCCGAACCAGGCACAAAATTGCCCGCAGGACTGGATTCACCGAACCGCTGCTTCAAATAGCCGATGGCCCGTTCCATTGCCGCTCTGTACTGCCGCTCGTCCGCTGTCGTGGTTGAGACAACGCCGACGAGGATGGCCAACGAGAGAATGATTCGATGAGACATGGCTTCTTGGCCTCGCAGACACCGGGGGGGGTGATTTCCTTTAGGCAGCATAACGTTTCAAATGGTCAATTGACAACCAGTTTTGGTCGAATTCTGCACAAATTCACATCCGGAGGGCAGACGAGAGCACCGAGCAAGCGTAGCATGGCCACACACCATCGAGCCTTCCATCGTTACCGAGGATGAATCCCATGACCACATTAGCTGCTGCCCCGCGCCTCCCTATGCAAACCAAGAATTGGCAGACGAAACTCTTGATCGATGGCCAATGGGTAGATCCCGTCGATGGCAAATCGTTCGAAACCTACAACCCCGCCACGGGCGAAGTGATCGCCGTCGTCGCCGAGGGCAACGCCAAAGACATCGACAAGGCCGTCCAAGCCGCTCGACGGGCGCTGGAGAGCGGACCCTGGTCGCGCCTGGACGCTGCTGACCGCGGCCGCCTGCTCTTCAAACTCGCCGATCTCGTTGAAAAGGAGAAGGAGCAGCTTGCGCAACTCGAGTCGCTGAATTGCGGCAAGACCATTACCGACTCGCGGGGCGATCTGGAGGGCGTCATCAACACGCTCCGATATTACGCGGGCTGGGCCGACAAAATCGAAGGAAAAACCGTTCCCGTCCGGGGAAGTTTCCTTTCGTACACATTGCGGCAACCCGTCGGCGTTGTCGGCCAGATCATTCCTTGGAATTTCCCGCTGCTGATGCTCGCCTGGAAATGGGGGCCGGCTTTGGCATGTGGCAATACGGTCGTGATGAAGCCTGCCGAGCAGACTCCTCTCACCGCTTTGCGAATGGGCGAATTGGCACTGGAAGCCGGTTTCCCCCCTGGCGTCATCAATCTTGTGAACGGATTCGGCGAAACAGCCGGCGATGCCCTCGTTGTTCATCCCGACGTGGACAAAATCGCCTTTACCGGTCACGTCGATACCGCCAAGATCATCCAGAAACGAGCAGCCGACACCCTCAAACGGTGCACCTTTGAATTGGGTGGGAAAAGCCCCAACGTCATCTTTGCTGACGCCGACATGCAACAGGCCGTCGATGGAGCATTCCATGCGATTTACTTCCACGGCGGGCAATGCTGCACTGCCGGCTCCCGGCTCTTCGTGGAGGAGTCGATCAAAGACGAATTTGTTCGTCGACTGGTGGAGAAGGCCCGGCAACGCCGCATCGGCGATCAACTCGACCCCGCTACCGAGCAGGGGCCTCAGGTCTCACGCGAACAGCAGGAAAAAATTCTTCACTACTGCGACTTGGGACAGAAGGAAGGAGCCCGTTTGGTCCTGGGAGGCAAGCGTTGGGGTGACAAGGGATTCTTCGTCGAGCCGACTGTCTTCGACAATGTCGCGGATCATATGACCATCGCTCGGGACGAGATCTTTGGCCCCGTTGTTGGCATTCTGCCGTTCAAGAGCTTTGACGAAGTCGTGGATCGTGCCAACAAAACGTATTACGGGTTAGCGGCTGCCATCTTCACCAAGAACATCGACAAGGCACACCTGTTCGCTCGTGCGGTGAAGGCGGGCACCGTCTGGGTGAACTGTTACCACGTCGTGGACACGACGACCCCCTTTGGCGGCTTCAAGATGTCCGGACAAGGTCGAGAAAACGGCGAGGCCGTTTTGGAGCACTACACCGAAATCAAGACCGTGACCATCAAGCTGGGTTAATTCTGGTATCAGCCAGACGGAGCAGAAGTTCGCCAGCAAATCGAGGACAAATCGAGGATTCGCTCGTGAAACACAAACACTGGTTTTGGCTGCTGACCTGCGTGCCCTTCTTCATGGGTGGCAATTGGCCGCAGTGGCGCGGTCCCCATCACAACGGGATCTCGGACGAAACCGGACTGCCCGACTCTTGGTCCGAGACGAGCAACGTCATTTGGAAGCTCCCGATGCCGGGGATGGGATGTTCCACCCCTGCCGTCTGGGAAAACCGCATTTTTCTCACCAGTGAGGACGGCTCCGCGATCGTCCTGATGTGTATCAGCACCGACGGCAAGGAACTGTGGCGACGCCGCATCGGCTCGGCCACTCGCAAAGCTCGGGGTGATGAGGGGAACGGTGCCACCGCCTCGCCCAGCACGGATGGTCGATATGTTTGGGCTTTCGCGGGCAGCGGTGAATTAAGCTGCGTGACCGTCGAAGGAGAGCCGGTCTGGAGCTTCAATGTTCAAAATCGGTACGGCCGGTTCAACATCCAGTTCGGCATGCATTCCACGCCAACCCTGCATGGCGACCGCCTGTACATGCAGACGTTGCACACGGACGGCCAATGGGTCTTCGCCGTGGACAAGCTCACAGGCAAGGAGGTGTGGAAAATTGATCGTCCGGCGGACACACCACGACATTGGGAGTCGCCCCACGGCTACGCATCGACCACGCTTTGGCAGCGAGGCGATGAGGCGGTGCTCGTCGTCCACGGCAACGATTACACCACCGGCCATCGCCTAAGTGATGGGGCAGAGCTTTGGCGCGTCGGCGACTTGAACAAGGATGGTATCACCCATTGGCGATTTGTCTCTTCGCCGGCTGCCGCCGAGGACATCATCGTCATTCCCACCTGTAAAAACGGGCCGACCGTTGCCATCCGCCCCGATGTGAAAGGGCTGATCAAGGAGGGGAGCGAGGGGGAACTGTGGCGTTATCGTGCCACACCCGATGTTCCGACCCCATTGATCCATCAGGGGCTTGTCTACTTGTGCCGAGCGGAAGGGCAGATCGTCTGTCTCGATGCCAAGTCAGGAAAGGTCCGTTACGAAGACCGTGGCTACAACTCGCGCCATCGAGCTTCGCCTGTGTTGGCAGACGGGAAGATTTATCTGACAGCGAGAAACGGCACCTTCAGCGTCATCGCCGCGGGACCGGAGTATCGGCTGATTTCGCGACACAAGCTCGATGATGAATTTGCCGCGTCGCCGGCCATCGCAAATGGTCGCTTGTACCTCCGCGGTTTCAAATCGCTATACGCCATCGGCGCGAAATAGCCACCCATCATTCGATCCCAGACGCGGACGCAAGCGGACTCGGCATGGGCCGGGTCCGATTTTTTTTGCCATGATGAAAAAACTTGGTAAAAATACGTCATACTGTCTTTTGCCATTATCAGACAACATGGAGTCATGGTATGAGGAGTCCCTCACGTCAAGCCTTTACGTTAATCGAGCTTCTGGTCGTCATCGCCATTATCAGCGTGCTGATCGGCTTATTGCTACCGGCAGTGCAGAAAGTCCGGGAGGCGGCGGCACGGATGAAGTGCCAGAACAATCTGAAGCAGATCGGTCTGGCATTGCACAATTATCACTCGGCATTTCAGAAGTTTCCGATGGGAATTCATTCCATCGCCCCGGCGACGAACGAAGAGGGGCTTGGACCCGGTTGGGGATGGGCGGCCTATCTGCTCCCGTACTTGGAGCAAGAGAATCTGGCTCGTCAGATCGACTTCAAGGTGGACATCACCGATCCCCGACACGCCATCGTCCGCGTCACGTCCTTGCCCGTTTTCCGATGCCCCAGTGATGACGGCCCCGAGCGTATCTCGATCCCCGGCGAGGATGGGGGTATCATTTGTGAAGTCGCCTTCGCGAATTACGTCGGCATGGGCGGGACATTTGAAGTCTCCGAATATCCCGACACGAACACGGGCATCTTTCTCCGCAACCGGCATATCCGCGTCGCGGACATCCGTGACGGGACCAGCAACACCGTCATGGTCATCGAGCGCGAAAACTCCCGATCACCTCTGACGACCTGGGTCGGTGCCATCACACATTCCATCAACCCACCGTTGAATCCTGCCTTTCACGAAGAGGAACCACCAACGTTGGTCCTGACGCAAACCGGTGAGGCAGCTGATCGCCGCACGCCGAACAACCCTCTCGGCCACGTCGAAGATGCCAGCAGCCGACACGCGGGAGTCACTTGCTGCCTGTTAGGCGATGGATCGGTCCGCGTGATTCAGAATTCGATCAACCCGGTGATCTGGGAGGCGTTGGGCACCCGCGCGGGAGGCGAGCCTGTCGGCGACTATTGATCGACCGGTCGATGGAGTATGGAGGTGGAGCTGCGATCCTCGAGATTGCCCATCCTGGCAGCTGCCGGGGTCGGCCTCGTCATCCTGATTTTCGCACTTTGGTGGGTCCTGCAAGGGGGCGACGAATTAGCCACCTTGCGCGGGCATCGTTCCGTCGTCCGCAGTGTCGCTTTCTCGCCCGATGGCCGTCGGATGGCTTCGGCGGGCGACGACGAGTTGGTATGTCTGTGGGATGCGTCCACGAATCAATTGATCAGCGAATGTCGGGGCCACCGCGGTCGGGTCGCCGTCGTGGCGTTCTCCCCGAGCGAACCGCTTCTGGCCAGCGCGGGAGCCGATGGCACCGTCCGACTGTGGGACTCCTCGACCGGAGCTGAAAAAGGCGTCCTCCAAGTCTCGGCAAAAGCCCTTGAGTGCTTGGCTTTCGCTCCGGATGGCTCCACCTTGGCAGCGGCTGGGGTCGATCGTGTCATCCACATCTGGTCCGTCCGTGATTCTCGTCGAATTCGCGACCTCGCCGGTCATGCGAAGCACATCCACGGCTTGGCGTTCGCCTCGGACCGAAAAAGTTTGATCTCGGCCGGCGAAACCGATGGTTTGAAGTTCTGGGATTGGACTGCCGGTTCACAAACGGCCAAATCCGATTTGGTTCGTGGTCAAGTCCACCAACTGAAGACGACACCGGATGGCTCCCGTTTCGCCATCGCGATGAGCGGTTCGGGAATACGTCTCTGGTCGATCCCTGACCGAAAAGACCTCGGCCCTCTGACAGAGGGAGGGATGGCTTGGTCCGTCGATTTTTCCCCTGATGGACAAATGCTCGCCTCGGCCCATGAGGATGGCTCGGTCAAGATCCTCAAAGTTTCCGGCGAGCTCATCAAAAAATTCCGCGGTCACAAGGGCACCGCCACCTCGATTGCATTTGCCCCGGATGGGAGGACCGTCATCTCCGGCGGCGGCGACGGGTTGGTCAAACGCTGGCCCGTGCCCTGATCGACGTGTGTGTCGCGGCGATGGGGAAATGCGAGTGGGGTGCAAAACAGCGTTTCGACTCTTTATCGCTGGATCCGAAAGGGGATATCGGACTAACGATTGACAACGACGTGTCTGTGCGAGACAATCGTCGCAGGTGTGATTCCCCGCAGATTTTGATTTGGAGGATTCGTCGATGAAATTTGCCATCGGTGCCGTGGTCATCGCACTGGCAGCAAGTGTCGGCACACTGGGCGTGGCGTACTACAGCGATCCCACCCTTTTTGACTCGGTTGGCCCCGGCTCCGCGTGCTGTCATCAGAAAGTGACGGCGGCATCCGCAGGCTGCTGCCCGTTCAGCAGCGGGACTGATTGCATGGCAACGGCCGAATGCGGTAAGGTCTGCCCCATTGAAGCGGCCGTCGCCGCAGGAGAGTCCGCTCTCCATTCGATCGACTGAACGTTTTGGAAGTTTTCCTTTCGTGACCCGGCCCCGGAGTGAGCTTCCGGGGTTTTATTTTTTGTCAGTGGTACCGTCCTTTTCACGAAGGGAGAACACGATGAACGATGGAAGCAACCTCTTGATCGGGCGTCCTATCAGGCTCCTCGCCTTGGTCGCTGCCGTTACCGTGGCGGGTCCCGCCATCGGCGAGGACGAGGCGAAGCGACCTGACCCTCCGCGCCCGCCAATGCAAGAACGGGGACGGGCCGACAATCCGGAGCGCCCCGGACGCGGACAGCCCCCGGGGGGTGCGGACGAGAATGCCCCCCGAGAGCTGCGGCGGGAATTGAGCAAAGCCCGTGAAGAGATGGAGAAGGCCCGCAAACGCGTCGAGGAATTGGAGCAAAGGTTGGCAGCGAGTCAACGCGAGAACGAACGTTCGCAAGACCGTCCATCGGCTCCGGACCGCCCCCGCGGTGGTCCCGACTTCGGTCGCGGAGGCTTCGGACCAGGACCGATGGGCCGATTGGCCGGTGGGGCTTCTGGTCCCGGGAGCGGCTTCCCGATGTTTGCCGAGGTCAACCGTCGGTTGGAAGAGATTGAACGCCGGCTGGATGAACTGAGTCGCGAACTGGATCAAGTGCGGCGGTCGGCCCGCCCCCGCGTTGCCGCACCCCCAGCCGGTGACCGTCCTCGCCCGCCTGAGGATCGTCGGCCAGTAAGGAACAACGACGACGAACGACGGGGACCTCGCGACGGTGAGCGTCGTCCGCCGATGCCGGAGCGCAAGCCCCAGCCGTGACGACTGATCGCGGAGCCTGGATTAGAAAAAAACATCGGATTGAATCGTCAAACATCAGCCTGCGTGGGGACCTGGTCAGGTGAAAAGCCGGACTCGGTCCCCTTTCTTTCGCGCTCGGAGTCATGGATGGCATGCAGGCGGGCGGGCGATTGTGACGAACGGCCCATGTCTCAAGTGGCTCGGCCTGATATCATCCCTTTGTGGGGAACCTCGCCACGAGGAAAAGCGTAGAGAAAACAGGGAACGGGAACCGAATTCTTGCGAGCCAGAACTCATGGTCAAGCCGCTGCCTTCCGTCCTGGATCGAGATGAGGATGTCGCGGACTACAAACCGTTGGCGCTGTTGTCGGTCGTGGCCTTCGTCGTTTCCGTGATCTTCGCGAGCCTCGTCATCATTCTGACGGCTGTTGGAATCTTTTCCCGACGGCCTGTGCTGGAATCGTGGCTGATTCCCTTGGCATTCAGCGGGGTGTTGCTGGCGATCGCGGCGCGTTGGCAGCTTCGCTTATCCGAGGGGACAAGGGAGGGTTACCGCCTGAGCAACGTCGCGTGGTGGCTCAGTCTGATCGGAGGGGCTGTCTACACAGCGTACTATTTCGGGAATATCGCGGCAATTCACAACCAGGCGAGGCAGTTCGTCACCGACGCCTTCTTGCAGAAGCTCCGCGAGGGCAAAGTCGAAGAAGCCTTCCTCGCAACCATCGAGCCGGGACTGCGGAAGGGGATGACCAATTTGCGCGACATCGAGCGCCGATTCGGCAACGTCACGGAACCCTTTCGGGCGGAAAAACTCCCGCAACTGTTCGATCGGGCAAACGGAGTCGTCGAAATCGAGGATTACGGCGTGGCGGACTCGCGGGCTTCGAGTGAGGGGCTGGAGGTCGCTGCCCGGAGCGTCGTTCGCACTCCGGAGGGCGCTTTCGAGGTCCTGATTCCCCTCGTGGGTATCGAGGATCGTGAAACGGGCGTCCGCGAGTGGTACATCAAACGCAGTATCGGCGTCAAACCGATCGGAATGACCACCTTTGGCATGCTCATGGGCGCAATGCAAGGCGAGTCGGACGCCTTCATGGTCAATTGGTTGAACCAGAAACGGATGCCCGGGCGCTATCCCGAAATGTATCTTGACACTCAGCAGCTCTCCAGCGATCAGCGAAAAAAGGAGGTGGCTCGAGTTTACTCCCAGTATCAACTTTTGCCGTCCTTGGGCGATTTGCTGAATGTCCCTCCCTCCATTGTGCCCTCCGTGAAGGCAGCGGCCGCTTGGCGTACCGTTGAGGGGCCTTCCCGGCTGGTCCTTCCGTCGGTTGGCGAGTTGAGCCGCCTTTTGATCCGCTGGGACGAATCCAAACAATCCTACGACGCGGTCATCAAAGAGCAGATGCTGCCACTCCTGCTGCTGCCTGAACACGCCAACCTGGCGATGTCGGCGGCCATGCAAGACGCCAGCCGCACACGTTTGCAGCTCCTTCCCGATCAGATTCGGGCCGCGATCCCATTAGATATTGTGCTGCCCCCTCCGTTGAGGTATCGCTGCAAGGGACGACTCGTTGCCGTCTGCACCGACCAACCCATCATCGCGGAATTGAATCGCCGGAAAGATCATCTCTCGCCAAGCGGAGATCTGGCCGAAGTTCAAAAGATACTGAACACGCTCCCGCACGACTGGCGCATCGCGGAGGTGATCGTGGACCTTGCCCGCGACATGAGCGATCAACGACCCGGTGGCGG
>CAKZUU010000030.1 GCA_937922175.1 uncultured Gemmataceae bacterium | reverse complement strand
GTGGCCACTCCGTTCCAATGGCTGCTGCGCTCCGCCGATCGGGTCTTCGCTCAAACCCCTGCCGAAGTCGAAGCGCTCCGCCAGGTCGGCGTCGCTGAATCACGGATCACCTTCCAAGGAATGGGGGTCCAGCCGACGGAGGTGACCGGCGGGCATCGCGACCGTCTTCGTTCCCTTTGGGGCATCGGTCCCGATGATGTGGTCATCGGACATTTGGCCAATCTCAGCGAGGAAAAAGGCACCTGCGATCTGCTACGGGCCACGGCAAAACTGTGGTCGTCGAATCCTTGCCACGTCTATGTTGCCCTGGCCGGTCCGGAGATGCCGAACTTCCAGCGCTTCTGGTCCCGGTTCCCCTATTCGCATCGAGTCTTTCGTTTGGGCACCGTCTCGGACCAGATGAAGCGTGATTTCTTCGCCGCCGTCGACCTGTTTGTCATGCCCAGCCGATCCGACTCGTTTGGTTTGGTCATCCTCGAAGCGTGGGCCAACGGTTTACCTAATGTAGTCTATCGAGCCGGTGGCCCCGGCGAGATTGTCCGGCATCAGGTTGATGGCATCGTCGTTCCCTGTGGATCTCTGTCCGATCTTGCTGAGGAAATTCGTCTGCTGGCCGGCGACGCTCAGCGACGCCGGCACTTGGGAGAGGCAGGCCGACAACGTCTCACCGAGTTTGCCTGGCACGACAAACTGCGACTCGTCGAGAACGCCTATCTCGACGCCCAGGGCGGTCGGCATCACGGCTAGTCGAACAGGCCAGACATCAGGGTCGATCCGACGGCAAGCGAATCGTCTTCGGTAGTTCGGCAACATTCAATTGGATTTTCGAGTGTTGGCCTTCGCGCCGGATGTCCAAAGTGATTCGGCTCCCCGGTGGCGTGAATGTGATGGTTTTTTGGAGATCCGACGCTCCTGAGACGGGTTGATCCTGCACTTGCAGCACCACGTCCGACCTTTGAAGCGACGCTTGTTCCGCGGGGGAGCCGACAATCACCCCCGTGACCACGGCCCCTTTGACTCCCAGCTTCTCGCGTTCATCCGGGTCCAGATCTTCGACGAGCAGACCCAGATAGCCACGTGAAACCCGTCCCTTCGCCCGCAGTTCGTCGGCGACCCTGCGAGCCCAATTGCTCGACACCGCCAGCCCGACCCCTTGGAACCCGCCGGTACGACTTTTGATCGCCGTCAAGATGCCGATCAATCGCCCCTGACAATTGACCAAAGGCCCGCCGCTATTTCCGGGATTCACGGCCGCATCGGTTTGGAGATAGTCCTCATAGGTGTACGGTTTAAGGGTTCGTCCTTTGGCACTGACGATTCCATGACTCACACTCCCACGCAGCCCGAAGGGAGCGCCCAACGCGAGGACGCGGTCGCCCAGTTCCATCTGGTCACTGTCGGCAAACTCGAGACTTGTCAGCCGTGCTCTCGGCTGAATCCGGACGACTGCCAAGTCGGAGAGACGGTCGAAGCGGACCTCCAGGGCGCGATACCGTCGACCGTCGTGAGTTCGGATTTCGAGTTCGTCCGCCCCTTCGACCACATGAGAGCTGGTCAGGATGATCCCTTGCGAGTCAATCACCACACCCGACCCGAACCCGAGGGAGACCAACTCGCCGGGCGGACTCCGACGACGCAGAGGTTGATCGAAGTAGGGTTGGAAGTCGTCAGGCACTGATTCCGACGCGGCTTGCCGCGAGTCGATGCGGCGGCCTTTCGCCTCGATACTTACCACAGCGGGCATGACCCGGCGGACAACATCGCGGAAACTGAGTGGGTCTTGCTGGGGCGACGGTATCATGCTCGTGGGCGGTGTCAACGCCCAAGAGCGCCCGAAATCCACCAGGAGAATCAACGACAACGAGCCGACGGCTGCTGTCGGGACAAGTTGCGAGACACGCCTTTTCATGATCCATTTCCTTGCCGCCCACCGAAGTGGCGGCCATCGCTGCTGCGATCGCTAGAAATCCCGGTCCGCCGAGCGCGGCCTTCAAAAGTGCAGAGGTTTGCCGAAGGCGGCGTGCCGGGCCGCTTCACCCAACGCCTCGCTCAAAGACGGATGCGAATGACAAAATCGCGCCAAGTCCTCACCGCTGCCGGAATATTCCATGACGGCGACGGCCTCAGCAATCAGATCCGAAGCTCGCGGCCCGAAAATGTGGACCCCAAGCAACCGATCGGTCTTCGCGTCGGTCAGAACTTTCACCACGCCTTCGGTTTCCCCCAAGGCTTTGGCACGCCCATTGGCCAAAAATGGGAATCTGCCCACTCGGTAGTCGTGCCCCTGCTCTTTGAGTTGTTCTTCAGTCAGACCGACGCTCGCCAGTTCTGGCCATATGTAGACGACTCCGGGGATCGCGTTGTAATTGACCACCGCGGCGTGACCGGCCAGCATCTCCGCGAGTGCCTCGCCCTCGATTTGGGCCTTGTGAGCGAGCATCGGACCGTCGATCACGTCTCCGATGGCGTACACGCCCGGCACATTCGTCAGGTAGGTTCGCCGATCGACGTCGATCTTCCCCGTTTTCTCGTGGGTCCGAATCCCAACCTCCTCTAAACCCACCTCGGACGTTTTCGGTCGACGGCCGACCGCCACCAGTACCTTGTCCGCTTCATACTGTTGAGTCGCGCCCTGATGCTCCGCCGTGACGACGACTCTGCCCGATTCGACATTGATTTGCGTCACTTTTGTACCGAGTTGAAATGTCAACCCCTGGCGGGTCAACGACGCTTGCACAAGGGCAGCCAGCTCAGCATCGGCGGTGGGCAAGATGCGTGGCAGGAACTCCAGCACCGTGACCCGCGATCCCAACCGAGCCCAAACGGAGCCCAGTTCTAAACCGATGTAGCCTGCCCCAATCACGACCAAACGCGGGGGGACCGAATCGAACGACAACGCCTCGGTGGAACTGACAACATGAATGCCATCCAAGCGGATCGCCGGCGGAGCCGCAGGTTCGCTGCCCGTGGCGATCACAATCGAGGGCGCGGTGAGTTCCCGGGTCCGACCGTCCGACGTTACAGCTACTCGGCTGGGAGCCAAAAGTCGCCCGTGGCCTTGGAACAGAGCGATTTTGCCTTTCCGAAACAGACCGGCCAAGCCGTTCGTCAGTTCCTTGACGACCTGATTCTTCCGGCTCAACATGCGGGCGAGATCGAGTTGGACGTCGGTCGCGATAATGCCATGTTCCGCGAGTTTTTTCACCTCCGCGAATCGTTCGCTGGAATCGAGCAGGGCCTTACTGGGGATACAGCCGACGTTGAGGCAAGTCCCGCCCAAGCTTGGCCGCGCTTCGACAACGGCAGGTCTTAGGCCCAGTTGCGCCGCTTTGAGAGCACAGGCGTAGCCCGCCGGTCCGCCGCCGATGATGACCACGTCGAACGTTTCAACCATGCTCGCTTCCTGAGGAGGGCAACCGCCGTTGACGATTACAAATCTAACAAAGCCAAACCGGGATTTTCGATGAACTCTTTGACCCGAACGAGGAACTGAACAGCTTCGCGGCCGTCGATCAAGCGGTGGTCGTAGGAGAGAGCAAGGTACATCATAGGTCGAATGACAATTTGATCGTTGACGACCACCGGCCGTTTATTGATCGCGTGCATGCCAAGGATGGCGCTTTGCGGCGGGTTGAGGATGGGGGTCGACATCATGGACCCGAACACGCCGCCGTTGGTGATCGTGAAGGTGCCGTCCGCCAGATCTTCTGGTTTGATTTTGCCCTCACGGGCCCGAGCCGCGAGATCGGCGATGCCCTGCTCGATTTGAGCGAAGGAAAGCTGGTCGCAGTTTCTCAGCACAGGCACGAACAGTCCTTTGTCGGTCGCGACAGCCACGCTGATGTGGTAAAAGTTCTGGTAGACAATATCTTCCCCGTCGATGCGAGCATTCACGACCGGAAAGGCTTTCAGGGCCTCGACGCAAGCCCGAACGAAGAATGGCATGAACCCCAAGCTGACGCCGTGCTTTTTCTGAAACCGGTCTTTGAATCGTTGGCGCAAATCAAGCACGGCTGACATGTCCGCTTCGTTAAAGGTCGTCAGAGTGGCCGTGTTCTGCTGCGAAGCCATCAACCGTTCGGCGATGCGCTGCCGAATGGCCGACATTTTTTGCCGAACCACCCGAGGGGGACTTTCGACCAGAACCGGAGTCGGCGTCGAGGAGGACAGCGACGACACCTTGGTGAGGACATCGTCCTTGACGATGACCCCTCCGCGACCAGAGGGCGAAATTGATCGAGGATCGAGCCGATGCTCGGCCACAAGAACTCTCGCTGCGGGAGACATGGGCGGTGGGCTATCCCCCGTCGACACGGCGGGCGCGGTAATGGAGTTGCCTGCGGGAGGCGCATGGGTCAACGTGCTGACGCTCGACGAGGGCGACGAAACCGACGCAGGCACGGACGCGGCGGGGGGCGTTGGAGCAACGCTCACATGCGGTCCGCTTTGGGGAGCCGTTACGGTATCGTCGATCTGGGCGACGACAGCGCCGATCAAGACCTTTCGCCCCTCGGGCACGACGATCTGCAATTGGCCGCTGGCGGGAGCCGGAACGGCGTTGGTCGCCTTGTCGGTTTCGATCTCCAAGAGGTCTTCATCGGCTCGGACGAAATCCCCGGTTTTCTTGAGCCAACGGACGATCACCCCCTCTTTGATCGACTCGCCGAACGAAGGAACCTGAACTTCGACGGACATGCTGCTGGCTCCTGATCATTGTCGATACCCATCGCGGGGCGGCATCGGCGTGATTCCGCGAGGGTGTCATCTGTTCCTCACGACCCAGCGGCGATGCTATTGGAGCCGGCTCGCACCGGCGATGTGCCGACCGCGCCCGCAGCGACGACAAGATGCGGCACGGGGCCCGAAACCGCCGCCTCCACGATCTCCCGCTGTTCCCGCACGTGAATCTTGTACGAGCCCGTCGCGGGGCTGGCGCTCGCATCGCGTCCGACATATTCCGCGTGAATCCCTAAGGCACGCAGCCGCGGCTCCATGTACGACCATGCCCCCATGTTTTGCGGCTCTTCCTGCGCCCAGATCCATTCGGTTGCCTCCTGATACCGCCTCCGGATCGACCGCAGCGATTCTTCGGGAAACGGGTACAATTGCTCGACGCGAACGATGGCAACTTCCGGCGGCACGAGGCGGTTCGCCTTGATCGGATCGCTCTCGTACACGTCCAGGAAAAAGTCATAGTACAACTTGCCGCTGCACAAGATCACTCGCTGAACCCTCTGCGGATCGGCTTGAGGATCATCCCGCACCAACTGGAATTCTCCCTGAGTAAACTCCTCGAGGGCGGAGCGGCACAGCGGATGCCGCAACAGGCTCTTGGGTGTCATGATGATCAGCGGTTTGCGACATCGTTGTCGCATTTGCCGCCGCAGCAAGTGAAAATATTGCGCCGGTGTCGTCGCGTTGCAAACCTGGATGTTGTCCTCGGCACACAGCTGTAAGAATCGCTCGACACGGGCACTGGAATGTTCCGGCCCCTGCCCTTCGTAGCCATGCGGCAGCAACAAGACCAGGCCGCTCGCCCGCTGCCATTTCGAATAACTGCTCGTGAGAAATTGATCGATCATCACCTGGGCACCGTTCGCAAAGTCGCCAAACTGCGCCTCCCACATCACGAGAGTTTCGGGATCGTCCAACGAGTACCCGAACTCAAAACCCAAGACGGCGAACTCGGACAGTGGACTGTCGTAGACGGAGAAGACTGCCTGCTCGGCCGTGATATGATTCAGCGGGATGTACCGCCGACCATCATTTTGATCGACCCAGACGGCATGCCGCTGCGTAAAGGTCCCGCGGCGCGAGTCTTGCCCGCTCAGCCGTACCGGCGTCCCCTCCACCAGAAGGGTGCCAAAGGCCAAAGCCTCGGCGAAGCCCCAATCCACCTTCTCGCGTCCCTCGATCATGTCGATCTGCCGCTCGATGAACGACTTGGTCTCGACGGCGGATTCGCCCGTCTTGGGTGTCGGATCCCAGAGCTTGCGGTGAGGTGTGAACCCCGGCGGCACGCGGGTAATGGCCCGTCCGACTTGGATCAAGTCGCCCAATTTGACCGCGGTTTTCACTTTTTCCGACGACTGCCCCATTGTGTAGCCTTCCCAGCGCCGGCCGAATCGAGGCATTCCCCGAGCGCGGGGGGGCTGAGTTTTCAGTCCCTTTTGGGCTGCATCCAGTTTCGACAGGTACTCACGAGCAATGGCGTTGCTGTCTTCTTCCGTCAGGTCACCTTGGCGAATGAGTTGATCGCTGTAAACCCGAGAGGTCGTGGGATGTTGCGCGATCCGGCGGTAAAGCAGCGGCTGAGTAAACGACGGCTCGTCACTTTCGTTGTGACCCCGGCGTCGGAAACAGTACATGTCGATGATGACATCGTTCCCGAAGGTCTGTCGGAACTCCAATGACAGTTCCGCGATGAAAACGCAGGCCTCCGGATCGTCCGCGTTGACATGGAACACCGGGGCCTGGATCATCTTGGCCATGTCCGTGGCATAACGAGTCGAGCGCGCGTCGGCGGGAAGAGTGGTGAACCCGATCTGGTTGTTCACGATGACGTGCAGCACCCCCCCGGTGCGATATCCCTCGAGCATCACCAGGTTCATCGTTTCGCACACCGAACCTTGGCCGACGAACGCCGCGTCGCCGTGGATGAGGATCGGCACACCTCTTCGCCGCTCCCGATCCCCGAAATAATCCTGCTTAGCTCGGGTGCGTCCAAGCACCACCGGATTCACGGCCTCCAAATGGCTGGGATTCGGCGTCAGCGAGACATGCAGCGGATGCCCTCGGATGTTCAAGTCGGCCGAGAAACCCAAGTGATACTTGACGTCGCCGTCACCCTCGGATGCCTCGTCATGGAAGTAGTCTTCAAACTCAGCGAAGATTTCCGAGTAGGGCTTGTTGAGAATGTTGGCCAAGACGTTGAGCCGGCCTCGGTGCGCCATCCCGATGATGAACTCGTCGACCCCCGCCTCGGGAGATCGTTCGAGGAAGGCGTCGAGCAGAGGGATCAGCGTTTCCGCCCCTTCCAACGAGAACCGTTTCTGGTTCACGAAGCGTCGGTGCAGAAAGGTCTCGAAGTTCTCGGCTTCGTGAAGCGATTTCAAGATGCTGATTTTCTGCTCGCGCGACATATTCGGTCGGCTGCGGCGCGGTTCGATCCGCTCTTGAATCCAGGAACGAATCGCCGGGTCTTGGATGTGCATGTACTCGTAGCCGATCGTCCCGCAATAGGTCGAGCGCAACGCGGCGATGAGTGTTCGCAGAGAGGCGGTCGGCAAGCCCACAAAGGTCGTTCCGTAGACTCGGTCCAAGTGGGCTTCCGTCAGGCCGTAGCGCTCAGGTTTCAGTTCAGGGTCGATTTCCGGAGGAGGCGAGAGCGGATCCAGATGGGCTGAGCGATGCCCCAAGTCGCGGTGGGCGAAAACGAGCCGGAGAACAGCGATTTGAGCCTCGATCAGCGACCGATCTAACCCTCGGTTGCCGAACTCGAACCCAAGAAAAAACGTGTGCCATTCGGGATCCAGCGATTGCGGGTCTTCCCGCCAACGCTGGGCATACTCCTCGAGCAACGGCCCGTTCAGATTCGCATTGAGGCTCATGGTGACGTTGACTCAAGCTCCAGTCCGATCGATCCGTGAAGCGACGTTCGGCGTCATGACACGAGGAGAGGTAGCGCTTCATCGCCTTGAAGATTTGACTACAGACCCTGCCTCCTCGTTCAAGTAGCCGTCACAGCCCGCAAGGTCCGCCTAGTTAACCGGAATCAACAGAAACGGCAACACCGGTTTTTCGCCGTTGGTTGCTGGGGCAAACTGGTCGGGGTATAATCGCTAAGAGAGCCTCTTTCCGACGGCGTCACACGTGGTACAGCAACGTCCAATCGTGGTTGATTTCTGGCGGCAGAACCGTCAAGATTGGCATTTCGCGTCTGATCCCCCCGAAACGGACCGTTGGAGCGCCTCTTGGCTCGGAAGAGGATCGCTAGGAGACAGCTTCCATGAGTTCTACGATTGCCGTGGATGGCCAAAGCCCTGGGGCCGACTCCTCCAGGCTGACTGAACCGCTCGAATCCGCCGTCATCCGCTTCTGTGGTGATTCCGGAGACGGCATGCAGGTGGTCGGTGGGCAAATGACCAAT
Source organism: uncultured Gemmataceae bacterium (assembly GCA_937922175.1). Classification (GTDB taxonomy): domain Bacteria; phylum Planctomycetota; class Planctomycetia; order Gemmatales; family Gemmataceae; genus CAKZUU01. Next base: position 4,341 of record CAKZUU010000030.1, on the reverse strand, counting down.
GCCTCGGCCGCCTTTGGCAACGACATCAGCACTTTCCCCGACTTCCCCGCGGAAATCCGGGCCCCGGCCGGCACGCTCGCTGGGGTCTCCGCTTTCCAGCTCCACTTCAGCAGTCACGACATTTATACCCCCGGCGACGAACTGGATGCGCTGGTCGTTATGAACCCCGCCGCCCTGAAAACCAACTTGAACGACCTGAAACAAGGCGGCATCTTGATCGTGAATGAGGATGAGTTCGACAGCTCGAACTTGAACAAAGCAGGGTACGCTCCTGGCTACAACCCTCTTCGTGACGAAGCCCTCCTCTCCCGGTACGACGTCCATCTCGTCCCCATGACCCGACTGACTCGCGACGCCGTCGAAGGGCTGGGTCTCTCGCCGAAAGAAGCGGCGCGGTGCAAGAACTTCTTCGCGCTGGGCCTGGCGTATTACCTCTACGATCGCGACATGTCGACGACCAAAGAGTGGATTCGTCAGCGCTATAAGAAGAACGTCGCCTACGTCGAAGCCAATATCCGCGCGCTCGAGGGAGGCTACAACTACGGCTATTCCACGGAGAAGTTCCTCAAACGATTCCAGATCCCTCGGGCACAATTGGCTCCGGGCAAATACCGCAAGATCACGGGGAACGAAGCCACCGCTTGGGGACTGGTGGCCGCGGCTCACCGCGCCGGGAAGCGTCTGTTTTATTCCGGTTATCCGATCACCCCGGCCAGCGACATCTTGCATCAACTCTCCGAGATGAAGCGCTTCGGCGTGCGGACCTTTCAGGCGGAAGACGAGATCGCCGCCATGACGGCAACCTGTGGCGCGGCCTTCGCCGGGGAGATTGCCGTGACAGGCTCCAGCGGGCCGGGCATCGTTCTCAAGGGCGAAGCGATCAATCTCGGCGTGATGACGGAACTCCCCATGGTCATCGTCGATGTCCAACGCGGAGGGCCGAGCACCGGCTTGCCGACCAAGACCGAACAAGCCGATTTGCTCCTGGCCATGTTCGGAAGAAACAGCGATAGCCCGGTGCCGATCGTGGCGGCGGCCAGCCCGAGCGACTGTTTTGCGATGGCCCAGGAAGCGGTCCGCATCGCGGTCCAGTTCATGACGCCTTGCTTCCTGCTTACCGACGGCTACATCGCCAATGGTTCCGAGCCGTGGCGCATCCCCCGCCTGCACGATCTGCCCCCCATCGTGATCAAGCATCCCCAGGGGCGGACTGTCGGCACGAATGGTTCAAACGGTCAGACCGACAACGGTACGCCGCCTCCCTTCTTGCCGTATCAGCGGGATGAGCGATTGGTTCGCCCTTGGGCGATCCCCGGCACTCCAGGGTTAGAGCATCGGATCGGAGGCATCGAGAAGAGAGATGGCACTGGCAACATCGACTACTCCCCCGCGAACCATCAACACATGACCGAGACGCGGCACAAGAAAATCGCGAACATCGCCGACACCATCCCGCCCCAGGAGGTTGTCGGTCCAAAATCGGGAGAGTTACTCGTCATCAGCTGGGGTGGCACCTACGGGGCCGTCCTTGCCGCGGTGCAGCAATGCCTTGCCGCAGGGAAGTCCGTCGCCCATGCCCACCTGCGGTACCTGAATCCGTTCCCAAAGAACCTTGGCGACATCATTCGTAATTACCAAAAGGTTCTGATCCCCGAATTGAACACCGGGCAATTGCGTTTGCTCATTCGCTCGGCGTTCCTCGTCGATGCTCAAGGGTTCAACAAGGTCCAAGGCAAACCTTTCCTTATTCGTGAAGTCGTCGCTCGAATTCATCAGATTTTGGAGGCGCACTGAAATCCATGACCCAGCAAAAACAACTTCCGGTTTTGACGCCAAGAGATTTTGAAAGCGACCAACCGGTTCGCTGGTGTCCCCGTTGCGGCGACTACTCGATCTTGGCCCAGGTGAAGAAAGTTCTTCCCACCTTGGGCATCCCCCGTGAGAAGTTCGTGTTTGTTTCGGGTATCGGTTGCTCCAGCCGGTTCCCGTACTACCTCAACACCTATGGCTTCCACGGGATCCACGGCCGGGCCCCCGCGCTGGCGACCGGCATCAAAGTGGCCAATCCCGATCTGCAAGTCTGGGTCATTACAGGCGACGGTGATGCCTTGTCGATCGGCGGTAATCACCTGCTGCACGTCCTCCGCCGGAATCTCGACGTCAAAGTGATCCTTTTCAACAACCAGATTTATGGCTTGACCAAAGGACAGTATTCCCCCACCAGTCCCTTCGGCAAGAAGACCTACAGCACCCCCATGGGCTCCGTGGACAACCCCGTCTCGCCATTGGTGTTCGCCCTCGGCTGCGAGGCCACTTTCATCGCCCGATCTGTCGATATCGACATCCAACACTTGACCTATGTCATCGAGCGGGCGGCCAAGCACCGGGGTACCGCCTTCGTTGAGGTGTACCAGGATTGCAACGTCTTCAATAGTGGGGCGTTCGAGTATGCCCAAGACCGCGTGAAAAAGATCGACAACGTGGTGTACCTCGAGCATGGCAAGCCGCTGCTGTTCGGCAAGGACAAGAAAAAGGGGATCCGCCTTGATCGAACCACCATGAAACCGGAAATCGTCGATGTGTCAAAAGTCGCTCCGGATGACCTTCTGTTCCACGACGAAAAAGCCGAAGAACCGACTCTGGCATTCCTCCTGGCTCGCATGAGGTATCCCGAATTTCCCGAACCTCTCGGTGTCTTGCGGGCGATCGAAAAGCCAACCTACGACGAGATGGTGAACGCGCAGATCACCGAAGCCATCGAGAAATTCGGCCCCGGCGATCTCGAGAAGCTCTTCAATAGTGGCGATACCTGGACGGTGTGAGACCGACGATCCCAACGACGGCGAAGGGCCGCTCCGATTCCGGGAGCGGCCCTTCTTTGTTTGGGCGAAGCTGTTTGTCGATGCGTCGGGTCGAGTCTCAGGTCGTCCGGAGCGCTCGGCGGAGAAGGTTAAGCACGCGGGGGACCGCCGTCCGAGGATCCTCGGCCGCTTCGTACTCCAGTGAGGCGTAGCCGCGGAATCCCACCTCACGGAGGATGCTCACGATTCGATCAAAATCCGCGGGCATTTTCCGCTGTCCCTTCGGCTGAATCTCCGTTTTAATTTGCACGACGACCGCGTAGGGGGCGATTTTTGCCAAATCGCCGTAGGGATCGGCCGTGTGGAAATTGCCCGTATCGAGATTGACACCGAACCAAGGGCTTTTCACGGCCTGGACCAGCGCGAGCAACTGCTCGGCCGTTGAGGTAATTCCACCATGATTCTCCAACGCGAGTAAGATGCCCCATCGTCCGGCATAACTACATACTTCCTCGATCGCATCGATACAACGTCGCCGGGCGGCGTCCTCAGTATCGCCCTGGGCCACCGAACCGGCAAAAATGCGGATTGTCTTGGCACCGAGGATGCTACCTCGCTCGATCCATTGTTTGACCGACTGGACTTCCTTTCGCAACGCCTCGTCGGAGGGCTTGCAGAAGTCGTTTCCGACTGCCGTGCCGCTGATGTCTAGCCCCAAGCGGGTGCAGCGAGCGCGGAACGCGGCTAGAGATTGATCGGAAGTGTCCGCGAAGTAGTACGAAGTCGGTTCGATGGCCTCGAGATTCTGCTCAACGGCGAATTCCGCGAATGTCTCCATAGTCATCGTGGGGGCACGTCCCTCACGCAAGGCCATGTACCGATGAAAACTGTAAGCCGCCAGGCTGAGCTTGATGAGCGGCGGCCCGATGCGACGGATCGGCTCGATCGCCGCGGCGTGGCCGACATTCAACGCCGTGCCCGCCATCGCCCCCAGACCAGCCGCCAAAAAACTTCGCCGTGATATTTCGCTCATCGTCGTTTCTCCTCCGAGACGCCTTATTTCCCCGAACGGTTGACCGAGGGAGCGAGTCCGGGCATTTGCCATTCGCTATGACGCGCTACGAACTCCATGATCCGTTGCCGTGTCGGATCGTTCTCCTCCGACAACTTCACCAGGATCGAGATGTGATTTCGATGTGGCACCTTGACGCATTCCGACTCGCAACCGTGTTTCTTCAACACCTCGTTCATCTCTTCCGCCATGCGGCCCAAAAGAGGCAAGTCGTTGTCCGCGTACAAGAGAAGAAACGGCGGACATCCACGACGGACATGATTGATCGGCGACGCGTTCTTCACCTCTTCTCGACCCGGACCGAAGGTTTTGCGAAACATCGGCAAGGCAGGATAGATCTGGTGCACTCCACTGATGGCGATGACCCCGCGGATGTCAGAAATGGTTCGTTTCTCCTTTTTCAGATACGTTTCATCCGTTGCCAGCAGCGCGGCAAGATGTCCTCCGGCCGAATGCCCCAAGACAAAC
>CAKZUU010000029.1 GCA_937922175.1 uncultured Gemmataceae bacterium | reverse complement strand
AAAAAAGGCTGCTGCTCGGCAGTCGATGCAGGAGATGGCCGACGCATCGCGGAACGGCTCGGCATCCCGTTTTATGCCCTCGATTTCGAGGAGGATTTCGGTCGCATCATCGATTATTTCGTCGATGAGTACCTGCGGGGGCGGACGCCAAATCCCTGCGTGGTGTGCAACAACTGGCTAAAATTCGGCAAATTGTGGTCCGTCGGCCGGCAATTGCAGGCGGACTTCATCGCGACGGGCCACTACGCCCAGGTTTGGGCGGGTCGAGATGGTCCCGAATTGCATCGCGCGGTCGATCCCAACAAGGATCAGTCGTATGTGTTGCACGGGATCAAGCGGCCCGTCCTCGAACACCTGCTGTTCCCCGTGGGCCGTTTGACCAAAAGCGAGGTCCGAGATATGGCTCGGCGACTCGGATTGCCGGTCGCGGACAAACCCGACAGCGTCGAGATTTGTTTCGTCCCCGACAACGACCATGCACGGTTGGTTCGGGAAAGTCGACCGGACCGGAAGACAGCCGGGGTCTTCGTCGATCGGTCGGGGACCGTGCTGGCCCCGCACGATGGTTACGAACGCTTCACCATTGGTCAGCGAAAAGGGCTGGGGTATGCCGGCGGGAAACGCCGATACGTTCTGGAAGTGATCCCGGACTCGCGGCAAGTGGTTTTGGGCGACCGCGAGGATTTACTCAGCCGCGGACTGGTGGCCGAGAGAGTCAATTGGCTGATGGATCCGCCCTCGTCGCCTCTTCGCTGTCAGGTCAAAATCCGCTATCGGCATGAGGCCGCACCGGCCACGCTGGGGCTTGTTCCTCAGGGTCGGGTCGAGGTCGAATTCGATCAGCCTCAATCCGCCATCACTCCGGGACAAGCCGCGGTCTTTTATGACGGCACGAGGGTCTTGGGAGGAGGGTGGATCGTGTCACGACGTTGACGCTCATCACAGTCGTGGCTGCGGTTTCGGCCAGTTCGGATCATAGTCGATTGAAAAGATCCGTTGGATGCGTTCGGCCCGACCGCCACTCGGATCTCGCAGGATGTCCAGTGCCTCGCGAATGCGGATCATGCGCGGGTCGTCGGCCACCTGCGCGGCGTGGTCGCCACGGTTGATTCGATCCAAAATCGCCGCCAGATCCAGCAATCTCGCCCGGGCATCGAGGAAAAACTGATCCAGGGCTTTGGGAGCAGGCAGGGGCGTCAAATTCATGACCTTTTTCCTCGATCAAATTGTTGTCGGACTTCCAGATGGACGAGTTGATTCAGGCTGCCACTGCGAAAACCTTCAAGATCGACGGTGACGTAGCGAAAACCCAAGGCACGAAACCGCTCGATCAGATCGTGCCGCCGGGCAGATTCCAGCAGCGAGCCCAGATCGCTCACCGGGACCTCGACCCGCGCCAATTCGCCCTCGTGCAGCCGGACGCGACATTCTCGGAAACCCCAACGGTGCAAGAGCATTTCGGCGGCCTCGATCATGGCCGTCCGTTCTCGAGTCACGGCCACTCCAGGGGCGATGCGGCTGGCAAGACACGGCCCCGCGGGCTTGTCCCAATTCGGCAAGTGCCATTCCCGAGCCAACAGACGCACCTCAGTTTTGGTGAGTCCGGCCTCCAACAACGGATGTCGGACCCGATGTTGGGCAGCGGCCGTCAGCCCCGGGCGAAAATCGCCGGTATCGTCGACATTCGCCCCACTGCAAACGATGTCCACGCCCCACTCGTTCAGATGCTCGCTGATCCGCGTGTACAATTCGTCTTTGCAAAAGTAGCAGCGGGTGCCGTCGTTCTTGGTATAGTTTGGGTCGGTGAACTCGTGGGTGGACAAAATCACATGGCGGATGCCGATGTGCTTTGCCAGCCGTCGAGCCTCCTCGAGTTCGTGCCGCGCCACACTGGGACTGTCCGCAGTCACAGCCAACGCGCGAGCGCCCAGCACACGGTAGGCGGCCGCCGCCACTACTGTGCTGTCCACTCCGCCGCTGAAAGCAACTGCGACGCTCGACATCTCTTGCAAGATGCGTCGCAGTCGCTCGGTTTTGTCTCGCAACGTCCACTCCATTACGCATCAACTTTGCCCATGTTATGATAGAACGCGGTGCTCCCCAGAGACGCGAACGATCCGGCGAACGTGCTCGGGTGTGCAGTCGGGGTCGTTCTTCCCCTGCGAGAGGACGAGAAATTTTCGGAATTCTCGTTGGGCCCGGCTCCCCGATTTGCTTGAAGGACGACGCATGGTCCGTGGTCGCGTTAGGGGGAAGCAGGTGAAGGACCGTCGCCGACTCTCCTGCGTCGGCGTGAATGACTTCCCCTACGGACCGAATGGTAAAGCGGAACGCGACCTGATCCGTCGGTGAGGGGTTTGGAAGAGAGGTGAACGGGGAGTGGTTAGGTTCGGAAATGGTCTGAAGGTCGGACCGGGACCTGGAATTGCCGTGACGGCATGGTGGCCGTCCCCAGCCCGCGAGCGACGTCGGCAGTGGGTAAATTTTCTTCCATGCTGCGACCCGCATATGATGAAGGCGTTTGCTCGATGGATTCGTTGAAATTTGGCGAAATTCGTCGTTTCGTCAGCTGACTGAACCGACCTCGAGGTCGTTTGTCATGATGCGAGCCGTGATCTGTCTCTCCCTCGGCTTGATCGCCTTGCTGACGTTGCCCGGGTGCCGTGACACGAGCCGAAGATCGGGGATCCCCCGTGCCCAGGTTCGTCATTTGAATCCGGACGAACTGTGCAAGGCCGACGAAAAAACGCAGGCGGTCGTCGTGTTCGGCCCCAACCGCACGATCTACATCAGCGCTCAGCATAGCGTGGACCCGGAAAATCGCGTGATCGGCGTGGGAGATGTAAGGCAACAAACCGAGATGGCGTTGAAGAATTTGGAGTACGCGCTGGCGAGCGGTGGAGCGGGAATGCAGCACCTCGTCAAGTGCACGATTTACCTGGTCGCAGGACAACCGAGCGAACGGTGCTTGGATGTTTTGAAGAGGAGATGGAGCGAGGGCGTCAATCCGCCGACTGTGACATTCGTCTACGTCCCGGCGTTGAGCCGACCCGAATTTCTGGTGGCGATCGAGGCAACGGCCGTCATCCCCCAGGACTAGTCAAACGGCTTGAAATCGCGCGTCGGCGGCGGATGGAGCCGCCTCCGCCAACTCGGAAAAAGCGGAACAAGAGCTGACAGAGCGGGTCGCGCCGAGGAACTCTCGGTCCCCAGGCTCAGGAAGTTGAATTTGCCCTTGTCCGTGCAGAGAGAATTTCTAGGATGAACGATTCCTGGAATGCGACGACGGTCAAACGAAGCGAGGAGTAGGCGGATCGCATGCCGACGATCAATCAACTCGTGAGGAAGCCACGGGTTCCGCAGCACAGTAAGCCGCGGCACCCCGCGATGCAGGGTTGCCCACAGAAGAAGGGCGTCTGCACCGTGGTGAAAACGATGACGCCAAAGAAGCCGAACTCGGCCCAGCGGAAAGTGGCCCGTGTTCGACTGACCAATGGGATCGAAGTGACGGCATACATCCCTGGGGAAGGGCACAACCTGCAAGAACACTCGATTGTGCTGGTTCGGGGCGGCCGTGTCCGAGACTT
>CAKZUU010000028.1 GCA_937922175.1 uncultured Gemmataceae bacterium | reverse complement strand
CAGGGCGGCCAGAGCCGCACGCCATTGGGTCGTCGCCTGGGCGTAAAAAATGACAACGGCCAGAACGAATAAAGTGACAACCGCCAGCACCGTGTAGGTTCGGGGACGTCGTCGCAACCGTTGGCGAATCGACCCGAACATTATGGGTTACCTCTCACCGACCGACGGATCGTCCACGCCGTGCTTCGGTCTGAGGAAATTCGACCGGCTGGTAAATCAACGGCCCGCCGAGCAGATCCCGGCGGGCCGTCATGCCTGCTCCCATGGTTATTTTACGCTCAATCAGTCAAGTCGAAGTCTTGCGTGTTTTTGCCCTTCTTCAACGTTGCCGAGAGGCCTGACGAACTCGCGGTTCGGTACTTCTCGGGGATTTTCACATAAACGGCTTTTTTATCCTCGACGGACGGCGGAGCGCCGAGGCCGGGAGGAGCTGGGGTCTCCGACATGCCCATCTTGGCGGCCCGCTGCCCGCCGTACGTGGGTTGCACCTTCGCGGGATTGAAATCCTCGGTGTCCACGGTGACTTTCATCTCACCGGTCGGAACATCGGTCAGTTCGTATTTCCCATCCTGGTGGATCGAAGTTGAGTAGGCCTTCCCCTCCGCATCGTGGAAAACGATGGTTCCTGCGGGCAAAGGCTTGCCGTTGTACTTGACCACCCCGGAAATCTGGGCTGGGGCATTCGGATTCTTCGTGCAACCCGCGAGAACGAGCGGGATCGAAAGGATCGCGAGTGACAACAAGTGGCGCTTGGTCATGGATTCATCCTTCAACTGACACTTCGGTGGAGGTCAAAGAAATCAATTGCCGTTCGCGAATGACAGAACGTTCATTCTCAGAGACGGGATGGCTGCGCGACGGGTCTAACCGAGCGCAGCCATCAGGGAGGTTTTACTAACATGGTCCCGCGGATCAGTCTTACCAATCGTTACCGATGGGGAAGCCATCGTTGGGAACAATGGCGCGAGCAAGAACGTTCAGATCGATACCGGTGGAGACATTCTTCACGCTGCCATCCATCATCACCACTTGCATACCGGAGGCGGTGAAAGCATGGAGTCGGCGTGGGTTGCAAACGCGAATCGGCGGTTGAACCTGTATGGGAGTCATGAACCGCGAGTTCCCCGTCACGGGATCGATGGGGTAGTCCGGCACCGTTCGGGGGTCGGGGTTCGAACCCGCCGGACCGTCGCGCAGCTGGATCCAGAACGCCGGCGAGAACATGCTATCCTGCCCTTGATAGAACTCGCTGAGAGGTCCAGGCAAGCAGCAGCCATCCTCGGCCCAAATTCGTTCAACGTACCGATAGCCAGCCCAGCCCGTCCCGTCGCCGCACACCGAGTAACGCTCGAAGAAGCCGATCGTGTTGGATGTACCATCGGAGAAGCTGGCGGGAATGCGTGCCTTGCCGCCGATCTGCCAATCCTCGTCCCAGCCACCACCGAAGGCATGCCAGTTCGCAGAGTAGCTGGTCGCCCCCCGATTGCCCCAGGTCTTCATCGTCGGAGCGCTCGGATCCAATGGGGCGTAATAAATCTTGATCACCTTGTCCGACCGCCAGGAGTTCGAGCCGTCGCCGCCGGGGCCATCGTTGGGGCTGACGATCGGATCACGGTATACTGCGTCTTGCTCAATAAACGGCAGTAAATGGTAGTGCAAGGTACCCATCTTGGAAGGGATGACATCCGCACCCCAGCGCCAATCCATCGCATCTTGCGGAAAGCAGCCACGCGCGGTTGGCAGTTTGCCGTGCGTGTCGTGACAGTTGTGCAGCGCCAAGCCGATTTGCTTCAGATTGTTGGCGCTTTGCATTCGTGCGGCGGCTTCGCGAATCTTTTGCACCGCGGGAAGCAATAACCCGATAAGGATGGCGATGATCGCGATCACGACCAACAGCTCGATCAACGTGAAGGCTCGTCCGCCGGGGAGCCGCGAACGAAAGAACGGCATGCAACACCTCCTGAAGAGATTGACGACTCGATTAAAACAACGAAACCAAATTCGCGGAGATCGCTATCACTGGGGTTTCACGCCCAATTCAGCCTATCTTCGCTATTTCCCGACTATACTCGATCCGCCCCGACTGTCAAGCGATTCTCCTAAGGTACCAACCGCTCGCACTTATCGACAGGTCGCTACCATAAAACTACCAACAACCCGCAGCCGTAAACGAGGCTTGCTCGGTCGGTCCGCCTCGTTTGTCGGCCGATGCATGCCATTGCGGTTGGCCGTTTTGCTGGCACAAGGTTGTACGTTGGAGAACGGCAAGTCCAAACGGTGACTTATTCCATTGAGGAGTCATGTCGCAGATACCATTACCACCAATCCCTGGCCCACCGGACAAACGTCAGTTTCGATCCCATCACGGGGAAGCTCAACCGGCTTCGGTAATCGGCGTCCTCATTGTCTCCCTCCTGGTTTTCACGCTGGCCGTGCTTCTCGTCTCTTACCCCGTCCGTCATAGCGATCTCTGGTATCGCTTGGCGGCGGGTCGAGATCTCACGTCGGGCGATTGGAACATGTCGGCGTATCCCGCGGCGATCCGGGAGACGTGGTTGTTCAACACCCTGGTTTATCTGCTGCACCAGCGAGGTGGTGGGGCGGTCTTGGTCGGCATGAAGGCGTTGGTCGTCGGTCTGACCGGAATCTCGATCTTTCAGCTGGTTCGCCTCCAGGGGGGACTTTGGTTGCCGGCCTTGGTGGTGGCGGCTTGCATGGTGGCATTGGGCCAACGGGTGCCGCTCCAGCCCGTTTTTCTTTCCTGTCTCTCCCTGGTCTGGGTATATCGCCTCTTGAATCGTGAAGACCAAACCGAGCCGTCACGATTCCAGGAGGGGCTCTGGATCGTCCTGTTTTTCATTTGGGCCCAGGTGGACGTCCGAGTTGTCTTGGGCTGGGTCGTGGTGGCGTTGGCCTGGACCGGCGAATTGATCGATCGTCGGCAAGTTCCAACTCAAGATCTCCCTGCCGCGGGGCGGCCTCGAGGAAGGTGGGTTCGTCGGGGGGCGTTGCTGGCAGTGCTGGCGGTCGTTTGCTGGTTGAATCCCGTGGTCTGGCAAACGGCATCGCTCCGCGAAATGTGGGAGACGTTTTCGGGATTGGGAGAGGGGCGCGATGTGTTGTCACCGTTCCAGAGTTCCTTTTTCAAGGGATCGGGCGGTTACCCCGCGGGCTGGTCGTATCATGTGGTTTTTCTGCTCGGGTTGGGTTTGCTCCTCTCGGGAGCGTTGCGAGATGACCACGCCTGGCGACGTTGGTTGCCGTGGTTTGGCCTCACGGCGCTGAGTGCCTGGGATGTCAGTTTCATCCCCTGGTGGGCCGTTTGGAGTGGGGCCGTCTTGGGTCGGCAAGTGGTCGAAGAGGCGAGACGGCGGATGCCGGACTGGAGCCGCCGAGACTTCAGGCCGTTGCAGGGAGTCGCCTGTTGTTGGATGGTCGGTTTGATCGCCTGTGCGTGGCCCGGCTGGTTGCAGGGGCCGCCGTTTGAGCCACGACGCTGGACTTTGGATCTTCCGGAATCGGCGGAGCGAACGGCGGCGTTGTTGGCCGAGTGGCAGGCTTCCGGCCGACTCCACCCCCAAGCTCGCGGATGGCACTTACACAACGAAACATTGGCCGCGGTTCGCTGGTTCTGCCCCAAAGTCGCTGCCATCGGTGATCGTCGCGTTGCGGAGCAGCTCACCGAGGCAAACACCAGTCTGGAACAGATTGACGAAACGATGCGTGCCCTCCAAGCGAATTATGTCGTCGTTTCCGGGACGGATCGCTCCCGACTCTTGCAGATTCTGGAGCGGTTAGTGACAGATCCGCGAAGATGGGTGTTGCTGGGAGTGGTCGGCGATGGGGCCATCTTTGGTTGGCGCGATCTTATGTCCCCCGAGGCGCCACGCTGGACAGGCACTACCTGGAATATGGACGAAGAAGCGTTTGTACGGGCGGCTCCCGTGCCTCCCGGAAGTTGGGACGAAGCACGGACGTGGCTCCAACGCTGGCGCCGGTGGTTCACGGTCCCCGCTTCGACCCGGAACACCGACCGCGATTCAGCAGTGATGTACCTGTTGCTGGCGGAGGCGTATCGCAAGCAGGCGCCCGTGCGGCATTTGACGGCGTGGGAAACGAGTGAGTTGGCAGCGCTGATCGGTGCCGGAGCGGGCTGGTCGGGAAACCTCGGGCCGTTGGCCCTCGCGGAGTTGACTCTCCGCTGGCAGCTGGTCGAGCCTCCTCTGCCCGAGGGGGACAGCGGGCGTGTGGACCCGTTCGTCCGACAAATCCTGGGATGGCAGCAGGCGTTCACGCAGCAACGCGATGACACGCCCAGCGCTCTGTTGTACCTGGCGATCCGGTCTGCCCGGCGGGCCTTGGCCAGTCATCCCGACGATTCCCGCAGCTACCTCATCCTGGGGGAATCGTATCTTCGGCTGATGCACAGCACCCAAGAGAGAGCTTGGCGGCAGCGATTCCCCGAGTTGGGCGATTTACGCCGAGCACAGGCGAGCGCTGCACTCAACAAAGCTGTCCTCCTGGAGCCGTACTTGGTGCAAGCCCATTTCCATTTGGGCGCGTTGTACTCCGAGATGGGGTATCTCGATTTGGCCGTCGAGCACCGGCGACGCTACCTGTCGTTGATCCGTCGAAGTCCCCCACCTGTGGGGGTCGATTGGGCCGCGTATCGCGCCACGTTGGATCAGGCCGCTCGTGAATTGGCACAACTGGAGGAGCGGGTCCAGGCCCAACGCGACGAATGGTTGAAGGAGGCGTCGGGCAAACGTGTGGGGGATCGAGCCGAATTAGCGGCCCGACGGGGATTGGCGGACGAGGCTTTGCGCACCTTACTCGAATCGGATGTGTCGGCATTTGGCACTCAAGGTCTCCGATTGGAACTGCGTCTGCTTCTAGGCATGGGCCGAGCGAGAGAGGTTGTCGACGCGATGGAACCTGATCAGCAAGCGGTGCTGGGGACCTCGACCTACTTTTGGACTCGCACCCAGGCTTGGGCCGCTCTGGGCGATTACGATGCGGCTTGGGAGGAGAGTCGGCGGCTGGCGCATCCGGGTGGTGGGGACGAAACATCCTTTGAGGCCGAGCGAGCCATCATCTGCTTGTTGGTCACTCGGGCAATTGCCGAGGGCGTGCCCGTCGGCAAGTCGACGCCGACCGCCTTGATCGCTGCCCAGCAACAAGTCGATTTGTTGGATCGCGCTCTTGCCGTGCTCGTTCGGGGTCGGCAAAGGTCGGATGCCTACGTTTTGGGCGCTTTGCTCGCGCTGGAAGGAGGACAAACCAGGCAGGCTCGATCCGCCGTGGGAAAGGCTCTTACCTGGAGCGTTGGCACCTCCTCGGCGACAAGCAGCTCCGCCGTCGGTGACTTCCGAGCCTTGCCCATGGCGCGGACGATCGAGTCGTGGCTGCAAGGCGACGCGCCTCAAGACCGGACAACTTTTCGTTCGACACGCTGATCCTCGGCGATACAATCGGTTCAGATTCATCGAGTCATTCCAGGATCTCTTGTGCGTCGGTAACACCGCTATGAAGAACAAATTCCGGTTGATCGTGCCCCTCGTTGCGGTGATTCTGGTGGGCTTGGGTCTGGGGCTGGCGTTGCCGGGCAGTCCTCTCTACCTTCCCGAATTGTTGATTCGGGGAGGGGTGCATGACGGTCGGCCGACAAGCTATTGGTTGGCCCAGCTGGATCATGCCGATGCGGACGAGCGCGTCAAAGCAATGCAGGCGTTGGCCACGATCGGCCCTGAAAAGGCCGCCCGAGCCGTGCCTCGACTGGGGGCCATCTTGACCAGCGACAAAAACCCCCATTGTCGCAACGAGGCGGCCCTCGCGTTATCGAAAATGATTCCCCACGCCAAGGAAGTGCTTCCCGCTTTGATCCAGGCCACCGAGGACGAGGAAATTCCCGTGCGAGCCAATGCGATGATGACACTGTTCCGGTTGAAAATGGACGCCAAGCCGGCGATTCCCGCCATCATCAAGGCTCTAAAAGATGAGAGAAACGCCACCAATGGTGCCATCTTCGCTCACACAGTGCAGGAGCTTGCCGCGCTCGCTTTGGGACGAGCGACCGCGGGGAGTACCGAGGGTTTGGCCCATCTGGAGGCGTTTCTCAAAAACGCGACGACTTCAATGGCCAAAGAAGCCGGCGTGCGTGCCATCGGCGAGGTAGGCCCCGAGGCACGGTCACTGCAAGAGGTGTTACTCCCATTCTTGAAAGATCGCAACAAACAGGTTCGAGAGGCGACCGCGGAGACGCTGAGCAAGTTGGGGCTTCCGGTGCCCGACGTCGGCGAGATTCCTCCGGAGCCGCCGCCTCCGGGTGTGAACCCGCAGGATCCGAGGCGATTTCCGGGCCGATTCGGCCCAGGTGGCCCGCCCGGCAACCCGCCGCCGGCAGGTCCGGTTCCTCCTCCCAACGACAAGCCCACCGATCCCGTCGAGCCAAGACCCCAAGGCACCCCGCAAAACGGCAATCCGCCCCCCGGCAACGATTCCAACCCGAACAAACTCCCTCCCGACCGATCTCGCGTCCATGGAAAAAAGCCGCTCCCTTCGGGATCGCCACGCCTGGAGCTAGCCGATGCGGAGCGCGAATACCTCTGGGAGATCGAACACCACGGCAACCTGCTCGTGCAGCATGGCTTCCGCCCTTTTGCCGATGCGCTGAGACGGTCTGACGCGGCAGCCCTCTCAGCGCTGTTGGCTCCTGATTTCCGCGGCGGCGATCTGAAAGCCCCCCGTCGAGTGGCCGCAACCGGTTGGATGCAAGTCGAGCGGCAAGAGGCCACGACGGCCGAGTCGCTGCCGATGAACCGTGATGGATTCGTCGAGCGGTTGCTCGAATGGCGGAGGAAGTTCCCCGATTCGCCGCCTCAGGCCAAACTCGCCCTGATGACACTCAGCCCTGTCAATCGGGGCGAGGTCGAAGGACAATGGGAGGGCACCGCCCAACTCCGTCTCTTTGGCGAAACCTCCCCGGGTGCTCCCGCAGAGATCGTGGCCCATCTTCGATACGTCATCGACCGACCGACCCCCGAGCGACTTGCTTTACCCGGTTGGATCCACGCGATGGAAATTCGACAGGTCGTGATCGGTCAAGCACCGAGGTTTCTCTTTCGAGAGTCGGCAGCTTCGCGCG
Organism: uncultured Gemmataceae bacterium; assembly: GCA_937922175.1. Taxonomy (GTDB): domain Bacteria; phylum Planctomycetota; class Planctomycetia; order Gemmatales; family Gemmataceae; genus CAKZUU01. Next base: position 151 of record CAKZUU010000028.1, on the reverse strand, counting down.
GCTTCAAGATCGAATCATTGTTTGATAATTGGAAGATGAAAAGCTTCCGACCCGCGACCGGGGGCGTGTTGATTACCGACTTCGACCGTGATGGCATCCTCGACGTCCTCATTACCGACCTGAACGGTCTGTTCCTCTACCGTGGTTTGGG
>CAKZUU010000027.1 GCA_937922175.1 uncultured Gemmataceae bacterium | reverse complement strand
GTTCGTGGAACAACAATCGCGCGATCGACTATCGTCGGCAGTACGGTTACCCGCACGATTGGGGGACAGCGGCAAACATCTGTTCGATGGTCTTTGGGAATATGGGGGATGACTCGGGGACGGGTGTCGCCTTCACGCGCGACCCCGCCACGGGCGAGAACGTCTTTTACGGCGAATACCTGCTCAACGCGCAAGGTGAAGACGTGGTGGCAGGGATCCGCACGCCGAAAAAGATTGCCGAATTACAGAGAGAGATGCCGGAGGTTTACGCCCAGTTGGAAGAGGTTCGGCGAATCCTCGAGCGGCATTATCGCGATGTGCAGGACATCGAGTTCACAATCCAGAAAGGCAAACTTTGGATGCTGCAAACCCGAAACGGCAAGCGAACGGGTTTTGCGGCTGTGCGTTTCGCCGTGGACATGGTGGACGAGGGTTTGATTACCGAAGAGGAGGCACTGAGCGTTGGCCGAATTCCGCCGGACGACCTGAACCAATTGTTGCAGCCGATTTTTGATCCCGAGGCGAAGCGCCATGCCAAAGTGATCGCCAAAGGGATCAATGCCGGTCCCGGAGCAGCCAGCGGTCGGATCAAGTTCTTCGCCGACGAGGCCGAGGAAGATGTCCGGAAAAATGGCAAGGGAGTCATCCTCGTGCGACGCGAGACGAGCCCCGAAGACATTCGGGGGATGCAGGCGGCGGACGGGATCTTGACGGCGTTCGGCGGCGCTTCTTCCCATGCCGCTCTGGTGAGTCGCCAGATGGGCAAAGTCTGCGTCGTGGGTTGCTCCGCCCTGCAAATCGACTACGACAAGCGGACCGTGACGGTCGGCGAGATCGTGCTCAAAGACGGGGATTCCATCAGTTTGGATGGCTTCACCGGCGAAGTCATGCTCGGGCAAGTCGCGACCAAACCGAGCGAAGTCGTGCAAGTTCTGATTCAGAAGTCGCTTCGACCGTCGGACTCGAAAGTGTATCAGCAGTACGCCAAGTTGATGAGTTGGGCGGACAAGGCACGCGGCGACTTCCGGATTCGCACCAACGCGGACAAGCCCGATCAGGCCGAACAAGCCTTGGCATTCGGCGCTGAAGGGATTGGTCTTTGTCGAACGGAGCACATGTTTTTCGACCATATCCGCGAGATGCGCGAAATGATCCTCGCGCAAACCGAGGCGGATCGGCGCAAGGCGTTGGCGAAGCTGCTGCCGTATCAGCGAGCCGACTTTGAAGGGCTGTTCCGTGCGATGAAGGGTCATCCGGTGACGATTCGCACGTTGGATCCGCCTCTGCACGAGTTCTTACCCCATGATGGACCCGGTCAGGCCGAAGTCGCGAAGGAAATGGGCGTGCCAGTGCAGGTCATCGCCGAGCGGGTCAAATCGCTGCACGAGTTCAACCCGATGTTGGGTTTCCGCGGCTGCCGGCTGGGGATCGTCTTCCCCGAGATTACCGAAATGCAGGCACGTGCGATCTTCGAGGCCGCTTGCAACGTGGCGGCGGAGGGGATCGATGTCCAACCTGAGATCATGATCCCGCTTGTGGCGTTCTTGAGCGAACTGAAGGCTCAGGCCCGGGTCGTTCGAGAAACAGCCGAGAAAGTCTTCGCGGAAAAGGGGCGACGGGTGAAATATTTGATCGGCACGATGATCGAGTTGCCCCGAGCATGCATCGTGGCTGATCAGATCGCCAAAGAGGCGGAGTTTTTCAGTTTCGGCACCAACGACTTGACCCAGACAGGCCTTGGGATGAGTCGCGACGATTACGGGAGCTTCATCAAGTTTTACATGGACCCGCCCAAGATTCGGAACGAGAGGGGCGAAGAAGTGCCTCAACCCGAAATCCTTCCCCGCGATCCCTTCCAGGTGATCGACTTCGATGGCATCGGCGGACTCATGCGAATCGGTGTGGAAAAGGGCCGTCACTCGCGACCCGACTTAAAAGTGGGGATTTGCGGCGAACACGGCGGTGACCCGGACAGCGTCAAATTCTGTTACAAAATCGGACTCAATTACGTCAGTTGTTCGCCCTTCCGTGTTCCCATTGCCCGCCTGGCGGCGGCGCAGGCAGCTTTGGATGCCCGTAAAAAGTAACGCTCCCACGAGGGGTGGGCTATCAGGCGTGGAGCCGCCTGTGGAAGTTTGGGCGTGGCCGTTTGGTGATTTTCCTCGTGCTACATCGGCGAGAGAGGGAAGGTGATCGGTTCATGTCGGACTTGGTGCTCGTAACCGGTGGTGCTGGATTCATCGGTTCGCATCTTGTCGATGCCCTGATCGAAGAAGGTCGATCGGTGCGTGTACTGGACGATTTCAGCACCGGTCGACGTGAAAACCTTGCGGACCGGCCCATCGAATTGATCGAGGGAAGTCTGACGGAAGCCGACGACGTCCGCCGGGCGGTCGAAGGTGTCCAGACGATCTTCCATTTAGGGGCACTGGCGTCGGTGGCGCGAAGTGTTGAGACACCGCTGGTCTCGCACGCGGCTTGCACCACGGGAACATTGCACGTCCTGGACGCTGCCCGACGGTGCGGAGTCAAGCGGGTCGTTTACGCAGCAAGTTCCAGCGCATATGGCGGAGCGACTGGGAAGAATGGTCAAACGGAGGAGACTCCGACCAAAGCTTTGTCGCCTTATGCAGCGGCCAAGCTCGCCGGTGAATTGTATTGCGAAGCGTTTACCGCCACCTATGGCCTGGAGACGGTGCGGCTGAGGTTTTTCAACATCTTCGGACCACGGCAGCGATCGGATAGCCCCTACTCGGGAGTAATTGCGTTGTTTGTTGCGGCCATGACGCAAGGGCGACCACCGACGGTTCATGGCGACGGCAAGCAATCTCGCGACTTCACGTATGTGGCCAATGCCATCCACGCCTTGCTCCGAGCCGCCGCTGCTCCGCCTCACGTCTCCGGTCGAGTCTACAACGTGGGGACCGGTCAGAGTGTCAGCGTTCTCCAGTTGATCGACGCGCTCAATTCGCTGTTAGGCACCCGCGTCCAACCCAACTTCGGTCCCCCCCGGCCTGGCGATGTGCGCTTCTCTCAAGCCGACATTTCACGCACTCGAGAAGAACTCGGCTATGAACCGCAGGTCTCGTTTCTCGATGGGCTGAAACGCACGGTCGAGTGGTATCTTTCGAGCACGTCGGCAACTGTCCGCCCGGGTAATTGACTCGATCCGGGCAAGATAGGATCAGGGGTGGAACTCACTCGCCTCGATTCGCTGCTCAGGCCAGGTGAAACGCAACAGTCTTTTCCAAAGATAGTCGCCGCCGATGTTGTACCCCTCGATGGCGCCGAGTCGGCCTTGACGCGCTCGATGCGTGTGGCCGCTGAACACCACAACGATCCGGTCGGCGAAACGCTCCAGGAGCCGTTCGAGTGAACGATTGCCCGAGAAGGCTTGCCACAACATCCCGTCGAGCGTGATGGGACCGTCGTTGGGAAAATTCAACTCGCGGAAGGCGGGGTGATGTGTGACGACCACGAGGTGCGACACTTGCCGTAATGCGGTTTCAATGTGCGATTCGAGAGTGGTAATGGCGTATTGGGTAAACTGCTCATGGGTCAAATGCCAACGCACAAATCGCGCATCGTTATGGCGGCCGCGGCTGAAGCGCATGTCGCGGAGCCGCTCGTGAAAATCATCAGGAGGTTCCCACCTGGCCAGATCGACCCAAGTTCCATCGTACCAGTTCATATTTCCCACAATGGCGAGATGATGCTGGGGCAAGATCAACGGAGCGTGATCCAGATAGTGGAACCCGTGAGCGCCCCCGACTCGGGGCAGCCACTCTTGGTAAACCGACCAGGAGTCACCACGCTCGTCGTCGAGAGTCACCCAAATGTCGTGATTGCCCGGGACGAAGGCTTTTTGACCTGGGATGTGCTCAAATAATTGCAAGCAGCGGGGAAAATCCTCTCCGGCCCCGAGGTCGCCCGCCAGGATCAAGACATCGGGAGGGCGCCGACGCAAATCGTCGACAAGTTGTCTCGTGGCTTCGTCGACCGTCGAGCGGAGGCCCCAATGCAGGTCGGCAGTGACGGCGAGAGTCAGCATGATGTCGTCGGACGCGGTGAGGGATGGTCATGGATCGCTCGTGGGTGCCGCCGGTGTCTTTTTTACCAGTGAGACATGGGACCCGACGGCACAGCGACGTGATACTCCGAAAGATCGCGTTCGGACCAATCCGCGGGTTCCCCACGCTGTCGAATTTCCTCGACGATTTCGTCGAACATCGCCGGGCTGGACACGAGCACCAGGCGTTGCTGGATGGCTTTACCGGTGCGCAGCGACCTGGCGTACCAGGTGGCGACACGACGGAACTGCAAACATCCGAAATGTTCTCCACGCCATTCCACCAACCGCCGGAAATGTCGTTCCATGAAATCGAGTCGCTCGTTCCAACTCGCCCGAACTCCCGGATCACCGGTGTTGAGCCAAGAGTCCAGTTGCCGGAAGATCCAGGGGTTGGCCAAAGCTCCTCGGCCCACGGCAATGGCGTGACATCCGGTCTTTTGAAACATCGCCGCCGCATCGGCCACGCTCTTCACATCGCCATTGCCGACGACAGGGATGGACCGCACCGCTTCGACCACGCGACGAATTCCCTCCAAGTTCACTTTTCCGCTGAATCCTTGTTCCCGGGTTCGGCCATGAATCGTGATGGCTGCCACGCCAACCTCTTCAAAGAGCCGAGCAAAAAAAGGGGCCGTCACATTCTCGTCATCCCATCCCAACCTCATCTTGACGGTGATCGGAATGACGACGGCTCGGACCACACGCTCCAGTAATTTGACTGTCCCCGCCGGATCGCACATCAGGGCCGACCCGCCTCCTGTGCGGACGACCTTGCGCACGGGGCAGCCCATGTTGATGTCCACAATCGGGACACCCCGGTCTTGCAACCATTGGGCGGCCGAGACCATCTCATCCGCGTTGGAGCCAAAAATCTGTACCGCCAACGGCTGGTCGTCGGGGCGAGTCGCCAGCAACTCCATCGTTTTGGACTTGCCCTCGAGAATCGCACGAGCATTGACCAGATCGGTGGTGGCTAGCCCCAGACCACCCAATTCACGAATCGTTCGCCGAAGGGCCACGTTCGTGAAACCTGCCAAAGGGGCGAGATTGAAACGGCTTGCCAACCTGACCGAGCCAAAATGCAAAGGCGAATCAAACCGCGGAGGCAGCGGCCGCGGGTCAAGGGCGTTGGTGGCGTTCATCATCGAAATTATAGGTATTTTCCAGATGTCCCTGCCGCCGCTGAATTCCAAAGGTGTCCGACGGTGCCATGATGCCAGTTTTTGCCGAAATTACTCAATTTGTCGAGAGTCTTGCGACGATCACGAACGACATGTGGGCGGCAAAATCGATACCGGCGTCGGCCAGGCAGCAGGCGATCCTTGTTGCAGTCACTCTGCTTTTCAGCGTGCTCGGTGATGGCGGGAAGGCGAGGTGTTCCGAGCCTCAGCGGATCGGTTTGGACGATCTGGTCCGCCTGATGGACGAGCGCCACCCCCGCTTAGCGCAAGCGGCTTTGGCCATCGAGGCGGCTTATGGTCGGGCTGAGCAGGCACGTCTTTACCCCAATCCGACGCTCGATGTGACGGGCTCGGAGATCAATGATCGGACAGGACCCTCGGGAATCTGGTCACCCTTTTTCACTCAGGAAATTGTTCGTCGCGACAAACGTCGGTTGGAAATCGCGGCGGCTCAGCAGTTGATTCACGAATCGACGTGGCTCTATCATGTGGAGCGCTTCGCGCTGTTGACACGGATCCGAGAGCGTTATTTTGATCTCTTGTCGCTCCAGTACCGCGCGGAAGCTCTTCAGAAGGCGTTGTCGGCACAGCAACGCCTCGTCGAACTCTCCCGAAACTTGGAAAAAGCAGGCCAAGGAACCCGCGTCGATCGGTTAAATGAGGAGGTGATCTCTGATCAGATCGAGTCGGAACTGGAGGCGACACGACGGTCTTATCAAACGGCCTTTCGCCGATTGTCCGCTGCCGTGGCCGAGCCCGAGTTGCCGATCGTGCCCGTGGTGGGCAGTCTGGAGGTCGAACTGCCGGAATATGAATTGGACAGGTTAATCGGGACCGTTCGACAATCGCACCCGCAGATCCTGGCAGCCCGAGTGGCCGTTGATCGGGCCCGACTTCTCCTTCAACGAGCCGAACTCGAGCGACAATCGAATGTGACCGTTGGTGCCGGCTACGTATGGCAAGGTCAGAATCGGTCTCACGATTGGAGTATTTCCGTGCGGTTCCCGATTCCCCTTTGGAACCGCAATGAGGGGAACATCCGGGCCGCCCGAGCGGAGTGGGCCCAGGCGGCTCAGGAGGTTCAGCGCCTCGAATTGGAACTGACCGATCGGATCGCCGAGGCATTTCAACAATATGCGGCGGCCAAATCCCGGGCGGAATCTTTCCGCCGTCAAATCACTCCCCGCGCTCGAGAGATCTTCGATCTATCGGTCAAGGCGCAAGCTTCGGGACAAATGGACGCACTCCGAGTTCTCTTGGCCCAGCGGGCGCTGTTGGACAATGAGCTGGAATTGATTCGGCACACATCAGAGGCATGGCGAGCTGCAGCGGTCCTATCAGGTTTAATGCTCGAGGAGGTCTGGCCGGTTTTTCCAAAATGATGAGGCTTTCGCAGACCGGATTGCTCTCCAAACCCACCTATTATTTGTGTCCCATTCGCACCGTACCGAAGAGCTCGACCAGAGTCGCTTTCCGACCCATTGTTGGGAGTCCTCCACCATGTCACTGCGAGCAGCAGGTGTTCTCCTTGTGCTGGCAACCTGTGTCTCGCATTTGAGGGCGTTGCCGTTTCGTCGCCCGCCACGGCCTTGGGAACTCCAACGGCTGAATGCCTCGTTACATGGAAAAATTCTCGACTTCACACGAAATCATGGAGCCGACCGCCGCATCTGGTCGCCGGCTTTGCAAGAGCGACGCGACCTGTACGTTTATTTACCACCAGAATTCAATCCGTGTCAGCGATATCCCCTCCTGATCTGGCTGCACGGATTTTCTCAAGACGAGAAGAACACCAAAAGCCTGGCCGAAGTCTTTGACGCCGCAATAAAAGATGGCCAAATCCCGCCGATGCTCATCGCGATCCCCGATGGCACCTTTCAGGGCCATCCGACGATGACGAATTCGGGGAGTTTCTACATCAACGGTCGAAAGGGCCGATTCGAGGATTTTCTTGCCTGCGATGTTTACAGCTTCATGATGCAGCAGTTTCCCCTTCGTCCCGAGCGGGAAGCTCACGTTTTGGCCGGTGCATCGATGGGAGGGACAAGTGCGTTCAGTTTGGGTTTGAAGCATCGAGAGAAATTCGGCGTGCTGGTCGGGATTATGCCTCTCCTCGACCTGATGTGGGCGGATTGCCACGGCAACCCGAAGGGAGGTTTCTCACCCGATTGCATCGGCCGAATGGATCGGTATCGACCTTGGCAAAGCGCCGGCCGCATCTGGGGAATCAACATCCGTTACGGTCAGGCGATGCGTCCGGTATTTGGTCGTCGAGCAGAGGTTCAGCGACGGCTTCCAGGGGAAAACCCAGTCGATCAATTAGAGCTTTACAACGTTCAGCCCGGTGAGTTTGCCATGTTCGTCGCGTACGGCGGGCGCGATCAATTCAATGGCGATGCGCAGAATCAGCATTTCATCCATCGTTGTCAGCAGCGGGGCATCGAACTCACCGTCGTGGTGAATCCGACAGGCCGTCACAGTCGAAAGACCGGGATGAGCTTTTTCGACGACTTTGCCCAGTGGATCTCTGTCGTGCTCGCGCCCTACGCCCCGACGTTGCGCGAGGACCACATCGAATCTAAAGATCCATCAGGTATTGAATACCACCGTAGACCAGGAGGGTGAGCAAGAGGAGACCGATCAGGAATCGCAAGAACTGTTTGGTACTTCGACGTTCAAAAAGCCGATCGACCTCGGCCTGATCCCCGTGCTCGATCGCGTATTGCAACGAGAATTCGTACTTCCCCTCAGGATAGTCGATGACCTGTTCGTACCGCAGATAACGGTCGAATTCGGGTGAATCCGCCGTCGGGCTGATGAGCACGTCAAAATGGAGAGCGTTGGAATAGGCAAAGGTCGCCGGCCGGAGTTCGGCTCGAGCGCTCTCAGGCAAAAGGCTCCACACATTGCGGATTAGAGTTGGCTCAGGGCGGTCTCCGGGCAAGACGACGCGGGCACCATCGACAAGGGCTTGGATGACTCCTAGCAGGAGGGGACTGTTTCCGGTTTGCAGGATGCGTTGCAACTCGTCGATGCGCCGACGGGGAGCCGGCCCGACGGGCCAGTCGAGTCGCGGTAAAGGGCCGGCCGCATTCCAATCCGGCGGAAAACGGTCGCTGACCATAAAGGGATCACGAATCTGATTCACATAAACGAACCGCGGGATCAGTAGCAGACGAAAGGCCAGGCCAGGGGCCGCGATGTTCGCGACCTGAACCACGGCGATCCAATCCGCGTCGAAGGGATGGACGAACAGGGCCTGCCCTTCGAGGGAGGTCCCGTTGGCGTGGCCGAATCCAAGGCATAACCTTTCGACTTTGGTTTGCCAGCCGAGGATGTCGTGCAGGTCCGGCGAGTAACCTCGCTCCATCAGTTCGTCGCCCGTGCACCAATAAATGGCTTGTTCCAGGCCGCTGCGGGACATCACAACAAAAATTCCTTGACGGTGGTCACACGGTGTTCTCGCGCCGAAGCAAGGACGGCGGTGCACAAAGCGATGGTTTCGAGATTATCTAGGCCGCTGATTTCAGGCTCGGTGTTTTCTTCCAGGGCGACGAGAAGTTGACTCATCGTTCCGACGAAGGCGTCGGGAAACCATACGTCGGTCCATCGCGGCTGAAACCAATAGCCCGGAAAGCGTTTGACCGTGAAATCGAGAGTGCTGGGTTGCCGGGCCGGATAGGAGGGCCAGCCGATGGTTCCCCGGGCGAGACCTTCGGTCCCCTCGACACGCCAATGGATGCCGATATCGCCTTGGGAACCTTCGCGGACCGGGCCGGTCCAGACATCGTCCCAAGCGGCGGCCCGGGCTCCCGAATCATACTCCAAAATGTACAGATTGATTCCGTCCGCGTGCGGGAATTGAGTTCGCGGATCGGGACGGGTGCTGGCGAGAACCCGATCCGGTGTGCCCAACCAATAGCGAAATGTGTCGAGGTGGTGAATGCTCATGATGAACGTCGAGAGCGACGCCTGCCCTCGCGCCCAGGGCATCCAATGCGGGATGGCACGCATGTCAATCGTCGCCAAGACCACGTCGCCCAACCACCCTCGACTGAGGATGTCCTTCAACGCACGTACCGACTGATCGAAACGCATGTTGTGATTGACGGCGAGTTTGACTCCGGCCTGCCGACAACGATGGACGCAATCCTTGGCGTCGGCATACGACATCGCCAGCGGTTTTTGCGCGAGGATGCCCCGGATGTGCGGGTAGTTCAAGGCCTCCCGAATGAGTTCGGGTTGGGCATCCGGCGGCACCGCGATGTCGAGCACCTCGATGTTGGGATCAGCGATCAACTCCTCGTAGCAGCGATGGACGTTGGGAATCTGATGCTGTTGGGCGACGTTTCGAGCCGTCTCTTGACGTCGAGAGGCGATGGCGACGGGATTGAAGCCTGCCTGTCGGTACGCCACCAGGTGACAATCCCGCATGATAAATCCCGCACCGGCACAACCGATCCGCCAATCACGCCGGCGAGGCAAACGCGGTTGGTACTTCAACTCGAATTCAGGTGGCAGGCTCATGGCTTGGGGGCCCTGGGGTTGCCGCCGGCTTCAGTAAGTGTCGCCGCTCGGTCAATCGTTGAGTCTCTCTCACCTTGTCCGCAGTTCAAGGGGAATCGGAAAATGCACATCTTCCTCGCGGATAGTGCGTTCTTCTACCACGGCATCATAGCGCTCCTTCAAATAATTCAAACAGTTCTCGACCACATCTTCAGGAGCGCTTGCCCCCGCGGTCACCAGCACGGTATCGTCCGACTTCAGCCAATCGTCGCGTAAGTCATGGTAACCGTCGATCAAATAAGCGCGTTTCCCCAGCGATGCGGCGATCTCCGCGAGCCGCTGGCTATTTGAGCTATTTTGACTACCGAGGACCAAGACAACGTCGGCAAGCTGGGCTAATTCACGGACGGCCTCTTGCCGATTTTGAGTCGCATAACAAATATCGTCTTTTGCGGGGCCGACAATCTTGGGAAACCGCCGCTTCAATGCCGCGATGATTTCTCGCGTCTCATCCACGCTCAGGGTCGTTTGTGTGAGATACGCGAGCGGCGTATCGGGTGGAAAATCGAGTTTGGCAACGTCGTCTTCGGTTTCAACCAGGATGATCGACTCGGGTGCCTCGCCCATTGTGCCAACGACTTCATCGTGATCCGCATGGCCGATCAAAATGACACGCCGTCCCTCGTTGGCGTAGCGGACGGCTTCTTTGTGCACTTTCGTGACCAAGGGGCAGGTGGCGTCGATAGCGTGGAGTCGTCGTCGCTGCGATTCCTCTCGGATTTGCGGCGCGACGCCGTGGGCACTGTACAACACCGTTCCTCCCTCGGGCACGTCATGGATGGAATCGACAAAAACGACGCCTTTGGCCCGAGAGCGTTCGACGATGGGCCGATTGTGAACGATCTCGTGGTAAACGTAAAGTGGGGTACCGAAGCGCTCGATGGCACGTTCCAGAGTTTCGATCGCCATCACGACGCCGGCGCAGAAACCGCGGGGATTCGCCAGAATGACCTTCATGAAGCACCTCGTCGGCCCAGGAGTTATTATCCTACCTGAGAAACCGCGTGAGTCAGCCGTCGAATCACTTTCAGGTGAAACGGTCTTGTCAAAGGGAAGATCAACGATTATGGACCGGCATTCCATGCCTGGGATGAAAACGATCGACGACGCGAACAACCCGGGGTTCGAGGCGATCCCCGACGGGGAATTCGCGACGGAGGAGATGAGAAAGGCGCCTTGGTGGGTCCGCCTGGCGTTGATGGGGATTGCGGTGGGTTTGGTAACAGTGTTCGTCGTGGGAGCGATGCTGCACCCCTACGAGGCAGACGGCTCACCAAAAACCCACGGAACTCACCGACAATTGGGGCTGCCGCCGTGCAGTTTCTACAGCGCCACGGGAATGCCGTGCCCATCGTGTGGCTTCACGACGGCCTTCTCGCTTGTCGCCCATGCGGATCTCGGCAGTGCCTTCCGCGTGAACAGTGTTGGCGCGTTATTGGCAATGTATTGTTTCATGCTGATCCCCTGGTCGTTGGTCAGTTTATGGCGGCGACGGGTGTGGTTGGTACGCTCGATCGAGAAAGTGGCGATCGTGTCGGTCAGCGTCTTTGTGCCGTTGATGATCATTCGGTGGCTTGTTCTCCTCGTGTCCCTTCGTTGGTCAGGGCAGTCATGACGGCTGCCGGGAGTTGGTCATGGCAGACAAAACCGTGAACCGTCGGCGGATCGTCGGAGTGACGTTGGCTCTCCTCGGCTTGGCGTTCGGTTGTAAACCCTTTGCCCTTCCTTTCTACCTCCTGAATTTGAACAAGCCGCGCATCCCTTCGCACTACAGCTTTTACGAGCGTGCTCGAGAGGCAAAGGGGAAAAAAGAAATTCGTGTCGCTGTTCTCGTGGACCGAGGACGGGGGCTTTCTCCCGACTTCCTCGGGAGTGAGCGGTCACTCGCCAACCTCTTGATCAACGGGCTGCGAGCGGGCTTTGAATTGAACCGAGAACGTGTCATCGTCATTCCCGCCTCGGAGGTCGAGGAGTTTAAACGTCGGAATGAGAATTGGCGCTCGATGGAGGGACCGGAGATTGCCAAAAGTTTGGGCGTCGATTACGTCTTCGATGTCGAACTCTCCTCGATGAGTTTGTACGAGCCCGGCTCGAGGCACCTGTTCCGGGGCAACTGCGTGGTGTCGGTTCGTGTGGTGGATGCCGACGAGAAGGCCGCGGAAATCTTCCCGCCCTACGAATACGTCAAGGAGTTTCCGGGCAACGGCGTGACGGTGGCGGCAGACTCGCAAACAACTCCGCAACAGTTCCAAAACCAGTTCCTCGCCAAGATCGCTCTGGATCTCACCGGCTTGTTCACCGCCATGCATACTCGTGATCGTTTCCAGTGACGGGCCAGACCATGCGCGAGGCGCTCAAATCGCTGGCACGGGGCATCGCGCTGCTGCTCGTGCTGCCTGAGTTGGTCATGTACTGGCTCAAGTGTCCAATCCTCGGCCCCGACCGAGCTTTGGAAGGCTCATCGCAGACATTGTCCCTGATCCCGGGGTTGATCGGCGTCTACCTCCGACGCGCTTTTCTCATGCGGGTGTTGGCATCGTGTCATCGCACCGTGGTGGTCGAATTCGGGACGTTGTTCTCTCAGGCGGGGGCTGAGCTGGGGGAGAATGTGTACATTGGGCCGCGTTGCCATCTCGGTCTGGTCACGATCGGTCGGGATACATTAATTGGCCCAGCGGTCCACATCCCCAGCGGGGCGAGAACGCACGGGACAGAGCGTGCCGACCTCCCCATTCGGGAACAACCCCAGCAGCGATCGCGAGTCTGCATCGGCCCTGGCGCATGGATCGGCAGCGCGGCGGTGGTGATGGCCGACGTCGGGACGGCGACGGTGGTCGGTGCCGGAGCAGTGGTCACCCGCCCGTTGCCCGACGGGGTAGTGGCGGTCGGAGTACCCGCTCGGGTGATTCGAACCCGACCATGACAGGTACCACGGAAAGATTCGGCCGCTGACTCACATCGGTTCGTGCAAGGCCCACATTTTGCGGATGAAGGCCAGGCCGCGGCGGTACACATCTTCCGGCGTGGGGAACAAGTCGCGCCACACCCGGGTCGCCGCTGCCAATGACGGTAAGGCCCGACCGAACGACTCGATCACAAGCCAGCCGTCGTACCCGACTCGTCGCAAAGTGGCAAACGCTTCGTCCCAGTGGACTTGACCGGTCCCCGGCGTTCCGCGATCGTTTTCACTGATGTGGACGTGGCTGAGCACTGGCGCGACTTGATGAATGGCCCCTGCCTGCGATTTCTCCTCGATGTGGGCATGGAACGTGTCGAACATGGCACGAAAATTTGGATGATTGACCCGGTGCACCAAAGCGACCGTATCCGCCGCCGTCGTCAGAAAGTAGCACTCAAAACGGTTCAGATATTCGATGCACAAACGGACCTTCGCTGCTTGCGCGAACTCGGCAGCCTGGCGGAGCACATCCGCCGCGCGGGCTTTCTCGCCATCGGTGGGCGGCATACCGCTGAACACACCCAAAGGAGAATGAAATGGCCCGCAGAGATTTTCGGCTCCCGCGATCGATGCCATCTCAATTGCCCATTTGAGCCGATCCAGAGCGGCGGCACGAACTTTCGCGTCTTCGCTGATCGGGCTATGCTCCGGTCCGACGACGGTCACCGCCGTGCAGCCCAATTCCTCCTTGTCTAATGCCGATCGTACCTGCCGATAATGTGCCGAATCTCCCTCAAACAGAGGTAACTCCACGCCGTCATAGCCCTCTGCCTTCAACTTCGCGAGCAGTGGAAATTGCTCGGCGGTCAAGTGGCCCGTCCACAGCAGCACGTTCATCCCGACTTTCATGATTCACTCGCTCCGATGGGAAAAAGACTCGCGGGAGATTGTACGAAATGATCTGTAGAAACCAGATTTGATCGACGGCTTTCGCTCCTGCCCCAGCCGAGGGCCGCGACGTGCGACCGATCGCTCTCGGTTCAGCCTTCAGCCGGCTCGATCGAACAGTTCAACGGACCGAGATCCCGGCCATCACGTTTCTCGTGGTAGGTCCGGATCTGATCGACTTTAAGCTCCGCGACTTCCTTGGCCCCCGTCCATACCACCGCTCGTCCCGAGTGGTGGGCCTCGAGCATCAACTGGACGCTGCGCTCCAGGGTGTACCCAAAGACTCGCGTCAAAACCATCACCACAAATTCCATGGTGTGATGATCGTCGTTGAAAATCACAACGTGATAAGGGGGACAAAGTCGGTTTCGCACTTTTTGATCCGTCCGTGGTTGGACGGTGATTGTCTCGACCATCATGACACCTCGATCGAGAATTTAGTTTGCCAGCAGGACCTGAATGACTTTGACGAGCAAGACATTGGCGGCCAGAACGAGCAGCGTGGATCGCTCAACGCCTAACGTCGCCGCTTGGCCCACGCTCTCCGTTCCGCCCGCGGCTTCCATCCCGAAAAAGCAACCCGACACGCCGACGGCAAAGCCAAACACGATCGTTTTCGCCAATGAGGCCAGTGACTCGTCGAGGTACAGCTCTTCCCAAGTTCGCTGCTCATATAGATGAGGAGTCAAATTCCCAGTGAGGAGTTCGGCAAGGAAAGCGCTGCTGATCGCTACCGCCGCGATGAAGACGGTCAACACGGGAAGGGCAGCCATGCAAGCCAAGACACGTGGGGCGACGAGTTGTCGCATGGCGGACAATCCCATGACTTCCAAGGCGTCGATCTGCTCCGTGATGCGCATGGCACCGAGTTCGGCACCAAGACTTGCACCGACGCGCCCGGACGAGATCAGCCCCGCACCGATGGGCGCGAACTCCAGAACGACGGCCAAGGCGATCGCTGTCGGAAGGTAGGGCAGGGCAGACGGACCTCCAATGCTCGAGCGAAGAATGACGCCGCGCAGGTGCATCCATAACACCAGGCCGATGGCGACGCCAGCGACCAGCGACAGGGGCAACGAGCCGATCAGAACTCGATGAAATTGCCGGAACGTTTCCAGGGGTCGGACAATTGCCGACGGCAGGGCGCTGAGCGCCCGGGCCGCGAAGGCCACGAATCGGCCCAGGGAACTCAGTCGATCGAAAAACGTGGGATGCTTGCTCATCGACCAATTGTCCGCCGGGCGAGTGAATTGGTTCAAGGGCGAGTCGCCACCCACGTCCAGTGTCGGTCCGACGACGCCGCCACACTGTTCGGATCGAAACCCAGATCAGCCACCAACGCGCGGATCTCCTGCAACGTGAGGGCGGCTTGCAGGGAGGCGGAAAACATCGCGCGCTGATGGTCATTGGCCTCGCCAGCATATCGACGGACCAGACCCTCTAACGTTGGTCGATCCGCCGGACGCAACAAGTCGCGCACGAAAAGGATTCCGCCGCGGCGGCAAACCCGCACCATTTCCCGCAATGCGACCAACGGCTCCGGTAAGTGATGGATGATACTGTTGGACATGACAGCGGCAAACGACTCGTCCGACAGGGGCAGCGCTTTGGCATCAAGCCGCTCTAATTGAATCCGCTCGTTCAGACCCGCCCGTTGGATGTTCTGCTGCCCGACCTCAAGCATCGCTTGGGCCAAGTCGATTCCCACGACCTTGGCGGTTGGATGTCGGCGGCATAACTCGATCGGAATTTGTGCCGTACCGGTGCCCACGTCGAGCACGGGATTTTCACCGTTCCATTGTTGCACAAAGTCATCAACGAAGCGGCGATTCACCTCGACATGATCCATTGAGTCGTAGTCGCGTGCCTCGTCAACGCTGTCCATCACTTCGGGTTCGAGAACGCGGGGCAGCATCAATCCGCCATCCTGTGAGACCGTTGGCTGTCGATCAAACTGGAAGACCGGTCACTGGTGCAGGCGCCTCGGGGATCATTGGCGAGGCAGGGGGAGGGAGCGCGATCTTCCGCTGCCGTGCCTGCCGCTCCAAGCGGAGCAACAGGGCAAGTTGCTCCCGAGTTTCCCAGTCCGTTGCCGCGAGCGAGTCCCATTCGCGGATGACCTTCGACGTGGCCGGGTTCAGACCAGCGACCCACGTCAGCCAGCAGATACCGGCCTCGTCGTGGAGGTGCTCGGTGAGCGGGTGATGCCAACCCGCGTGGCTGGCCAGGCAGCCCATGGGAACCGCCCCGGTGAAGCTGCCATGAATCAGCAAGGGACTGTTCGTTTCGAGCAAGTTGATGAGGCGATCCAGAGCGGAATCGGTCAAATGCGGGAACCATCGGGAATTCAGTTCCTCGATAAATTCTTTGCTCAGCATGATCGAACTCCTTCCATAGTGTACTTTTGTCCATTTTTTCGAGCCGCGAGGTGTCGGGGAAGGCATTATAGGCGTTCAGCTGCACAGGAAGGGTGAAAGTTACCGAAAAAAGGGTCGGTAGCGGGTGGGCAAAAGCTGACACGGGAGTCGGGATTGAGACGAAGATTCCTTTTACGATATAATTTAGGGAAATCAACGCGTCGGCCCGTTCGCAGGCCTTTAGGGAAGAATTCGTGACCAATCGTCAGCGGGTATTGATATTGGACCGGCCGGATCATTCCTTAGATCCGGTGTTGCAGCACCCGGAACACTGGGACGTGGTGCGAGCGGAGGAGTTTCGACGATTGGTTTCATTGGTGGAGGAGGGGCCGTTCGCGGCCTGCATCGTCGATCCGAATATCGACGGGTTGCGAGAGCAGTTCGGCCGATGGATGCGGGCCGAGCAGATTCTGGAAATGTTGGACATCGGCGTCGCGGTGCTCGATGCGGAATGGCGAGTGCTCTGGGCCAATCGAACCTTCCGCAGCCGGTGCGTGACGGAATGGCAGGGAAAACCTTTCATGGAGGCCTTGGGCGGGCCGCTGCTGAAGGAAGGCGACCCGCACCCCTTCGACACCGCCAGTTCTGGCCTGCCCGCTCGATTCCGCCTCCAAACGCCGAATAATCGCTTCATCGAATCGAACCTTTCCCCGATCGCCGGCTCCGAATCGGCCGGGAAACGCTATGTGCTGCAATGCCGGGACATCACACCGCGAGTCTTGCAGCGGCAAAAGCTCGACGCTCTGCACGCCGCCGGCTCGAGCCTCGCCGGCTTGGACCCGGAGCAGCTTCAGGAGATGCCGGTTAAGGATCGGATCGAGTTGCTCAAACAGAACCTCCGCAAAACGATCCATGATGTTTTGCATTACGAAGTGATCGAAATCCGGATGCTCGACCGCCGGACCAATCGCTTAGAACCGCTCCTAGCCGAAGGGATGACCGAGGAGGCACAAAACCGTGTCCTCTACGCCAGCGCGGAGGGGAACGGCGTGACGGGATATGTGGCGGCGACGGGCAAGAGCTATTTGTGCCGTGATACCACGGTTGACCCCCACTACATCCAAGGAGCCGCCGGCGCCCGGAGCTCGATGACGGTGCCCCTGATTGTGCAGGATCAGGTCATCGGTACCTTCAATGTCGAGAGTCAGACGCCCAATGCCTTTGGACCCGATGAGCTGCAATTCGCCGAGCTTTTTGCCCGCGAAATTGCCCGAGCGCTTCATACTCTCGAACTGCTCAATGCGCAAGACATGTGCTCGATGCAGCAGTCGCTCTCGGCCGTCAATCGGGAGATCGCTTTGCCCGTCGACAACATCCTCACGGCCGCAAGTCGCATCCTGGGCAACTATCTCGGCCTCCCCGATGACGTCAAATCGGGCCTGAAGCGCATCCTCGAACAAGCACGTCAGATCAAAGCGAACATCCAGAAGGTGGGCGATCATCTGTCTCCCAGTCGGTTGGGGAGTTCGATCGATGGCCTGCTGTCCAGTCGGTTGCGGGGGCGGCGAGTTCTCGTCGTTGATAGCTCGGAGGAGTTTCGTAAAGCCGCCCATGCCGTCTTGGAGCAATTAGGCTGCATCGTAGAGACAGCGGGCACGGCCGACGAAGCTCTGAAACTCGTCCCCGTCAGCAATTATGACGCCATTATCCTCGATGTTAAACCGCCCGACATGAAAGGCAGCGAAGCCTTCTTGAAATTGCGCGAGGCCCACCCGTCCGCCCGGATGATCATGATGGCGGAGTTCGGCTACGACGCCGACCATACCTTGGTTAAATGTCGACAGGCGGGTTTGAAATTCGTCCTTTTCAAGCCCTTCCTCGTGAATCAACTCGTGAACGCGTTGGATGGTCCCGAACCCGGAACGGTTCGTTCCAACCATGCCGAACCCGTCTCGGCGCCGTCCTGATCCAACTGCGGTTGCATTTTTGTCCCAGCGCGAATACGCTCCGGTCGGCAACTCGATTGTCGAATGATGGGCTCGTGGGGCAGGGAGGCTCCCATGGGTTGGTTCCGCTTCCTCGGTACAACGATCACGCTGACCTGGCTAGGGTTCGCGGTTTCGGCTCAAGAACCGATGGCTGATCCGGTCAGCGTCGAACTGGAAGTGCAGGTGGCATTGCATCAGGCGCGTGACCTGCTCAGCCAAGGTCGATCGGCCCAGGCCGTGTCGATCCTCGAACAGAAGCTGCCTTTGATCAAAGGTCATCCCGATTTTCTCGCCACCCTCCGCGAAGCCTACGCTGCCGTGATCCGCGATTTGAAACTGCAAAACCAGGAAGAGCGAGTGCGGCAGTATCAGCGGAAGCTCCGCCTGCTTGAAGCCATGCCGCCGAAAGCCCCGACGAACACGCCTGAGAAACAAAAAAAGGGTGCCGGGCACGTTGTTCGTGATCCGTTTCAACAAGAGCCGGTGTCGGATAACGATGCGGAAGTTCGCGACTGGCTTCGTCGAGGGAGTGCGGCCTTTGAGGCCGGCCGTTTTGCGGAGGCGAGTGAACTTTTCGGAAAAGTTCATCATCACCGTCCCGACTGGCTTGGACCAAGGCTCGCGGATTGGGCATACTGCCGAGTGGCCGCCGTTGTTGACAGGCTGAAGGCTGGACCCGTGACCGATCCCGAAGTGCGTCGCCGACTGGATGCTGAACTGACCGAGGCGATCAAGCTGTCGGCATCGAAGCCGGAGCTCGCCGAATTCGCCCAAAACGTCCGGCGACGACTCCACGATGGCATCACCCCGGTTCGCCACGCGGATGTCACACCGGCGGGTTGGTCGGCGACGTTATCGAAGAATTTTCGCTTGCTGCATCATTTGCCAGTCTGCGAAGCCCAGAAAATCTTGAAGGTGCTCGAGCAGCAACTTGTGGCTGCCCGTGAAAAATGGGGGGAGGGATCGAAGGCAACCTGGTCCTCACCGTGCGATGTCTATATTCACCCGACCGGGATCGACTACCGCAAAGCGACGGGGAAAGATCCACGGGGCTGGGGCCATGCCACGGTGGAACTCGTGGACGGGCAAATCGTTCGTCGGCAGATGGATTTCCCGGGCGACGAACCGGATTTTGCAACCGCGGCGATCCCAAGAGAGGTCACGCACCTCGTCCTGGTCGATCGATTTCCCGATCCTCCGTTGCCCCGGTGGGCCGAAGA
>CAKZUU010000026.1 GCA_937922175.1 uncultured Gemmataceae bacterium | reverse complement strand
GGCGGTTCATGATTCCGCTCGTACCAGCGCTCGCAAAGGCGGCAGCCGCCGGTCAGGCAAACGACCAGCACACCCAAGATGGTCCATTTCATCCGGCCCCACTGCATGATGCCGCCCCCCGAACTCCCGCTTTGACGTATCTCGACCGAACAACTGCGTCCGCGGATAACTTTCTCTAAAGTTGGTGTCAAGAGGAACCGACACCTCCCGGGTTGCTTGCCCATCCCTCCTTCACCCAGGACAAATGACTCCTTCAGCCGCCGCTTCTGAAGTGCCCAAAATCGCTTCTCCAGTCAATTCGCTGGTTCCCTCGCGACGCATCAACTCCTCGCCGTGTGCGGGCACGGAAAGATTTATTGCTCGCGGGAAGGCGAGGCGTGGAAACAAAACGGGTGAAAACGGCCCAGCGATGCGCCCTGTGCTTGCGGGAGGGTCGATCATGACAAAATCTGAAATCCGCAGCACCCAAACTTAATAGACGAGAGATTCGTCTCCGTGGGGGCGTTTACTTCCCCTGCAGCCACTTCTGCATGCGGACGAGTTCATCGGACCAGGCACTGCCGTGCCGTATAGCACCAAACGCATCGTAAAGCAGATCCATGGTCTCGACGAGGTGACGCAGTTGGTCGATTCGCTCTTCCAAGCGAGCGTGTTCGGCTTCTTCTTTACCGGCCGGCATTTTACACGAGGTCAAAGCGAGTGTCTCGGCGTGCCATGTGCCGTCGTAGGGTTCATCGTGTCGCACCAAAGTAATCCCGATTTTCCGCGGCCATTTGCCAGATTGGATCGCACGTCGTGCCTCGGGCAAGCGGGTCGGCGCCTCGCTCGTGATTGTCTCACGTCCCGTTTGACCACGAGGACATTCTAAGGTCAACGTCCGCGTCAGCATGAAGGTGATTTCCGAACCATCCCTGGCCTTGATGGTGTCACCGTGGAGCTCCGATCGGAACCACAGCCAGAGGAAAAACTCGTTGCCCAGAAAATCGCGGTTATCTTCGTCGGGAATCCAGGCGATATCGACCGGTGCGGGCCCCGACACAAACGCGGAGGGTCGAGCGTCATCCACTCCTCGGGTCTGCCGGCGTGTCTCGGCCAGTCGATACCCGAGGGTGCCGGCGGTCAAAGGTTCAAATCCCACGTTGAATGTCTGTTCAAAGAGTGAGTGCAGTTGATCGATGGCGGTGGGCGACGTCGTGCCGACAAGAAGTTCGTTGGAACGGGCGTCCCACAAAACGGGCACGCACTTCCGACGGGTGAATCTGCCGTCCTTGGCCTCGCTTTCGAGACGCTCCTGCGCCGATGCTTTGGCTTGCCGCTTGTGCCGAGGCTGGAGCCGACCTCCACTCTTGGCTCCCAGCGCTCGCAATTCCACGTGGTAGTACGCCTGAAGCAGATCCGAGGGCAGTTTGATCGCGTCGACGCGCATCGCGAATTGCAACGCGTCGTTGATGACGTTCTTCTCCAACGTGAAATCAGTATCCAGAATATGATCCCCGGCAATCCAACCCGTCTCAATTCCGTCGGCACTGGCCAGTCGCTGTCGGCCGGCCCGGCGTTGGGTCAAAAGGTCGATCGGCCCTTGGCCGAAGATCCCCGGCGAAGGTCCGTCGATCCGGAACCGCATGACACTGACACGCCCCGTCAAAAAACCCATGGACCATCCCGTCCCAGAATAAAAAACAAGAAGGCGGCAGCCGCCGTCACCTGCGACCACCGCCTCGGTTTGTCATCGGCGCGACCGACCTCTATGGTGGCCTAGTGCACCGCCTCCGCCCACGCTCCGGCCGGCTCGACTTCCTCGTCCTTCCGCAACATTTCGTCCAAAATGATCGGGTGCCAAGTTGGCTCGCGACGATCCGATGGAACGTAGTTCTCCCGCGCCCATCGACGCAGACGCAGTTCCTCAATCAAATCAACATCTAGTTGATCAGGATCTAACATGGCGTTCCCTCTCGCCAGTCATGCATTTCATAAACCAGACCTGCCTCGAACGAAAAGCCGACTATGTAAAGGACTTATATCGGATGAATTCAGCGAGGCAAGTCAGCAAATCCAGTTTTTCCGCTCCGACCCCACCTGCCCCTCACCGCACCGACGCGACAACTGCTGCACTCGTCAGGTCCGTTACCCGGCAACGCTGGCAAGACACCATCACGCCGGGATCGCGGTGCGCTCGGCATGGAAGCTCAGCTGATCCCGCGAGCCGTCGTGGTCCACCGTCACCACATCGCCATCGTGGATCTCGCCAGACAACAACTTACGTGCCAGGACCGTCTCGATCTCACGGAGAATGACACGCTTCAACGGCCGAGCCCCGTAGGCCGGATCATACCCGATCCGCACGAGGTAATCTTTGGCGGCGTCGGTCAGCACCAGACTGATTCGACGATCCACCAAACGTTTGCCCAGGTTCTTGACTTGAATTTCGACAATTCGTCGCAGTTCGTCCTCGCTGAGGGCATGGAACACGATGATATCGTCGATGCGATTAAGGAATTCCGGACGGAAGGATCTCCGCAACTCCTCCAAGACGGCTTCTTTCATCCGTTCGTACACTTCGCCGATGTGCGAACCTTTGTATTGCAAGATGCGTTGGCTGCCGATGTTCGACGTCATGATGACGATGGTATTCTTGAAATCGACCGTTCGGCCTTGCCCATCGGTCAAGCGGCCATCGTCCAGGAGTTGCAGCAACGTGTTAAACACATCGGGGTGAGCTTTTTCGATCTCGTCGAAGAGGAGAACGCAGTAAGGCCGACGGCGCACTGCTTCCGTCAATTGGCCGCCCTCCTCGAAGCCGACGTATCCGGGTGGCGCCCCGACCAGACGCGAGACGGTGTGCTTTTCCTGGTACTCCGACATGTCGATGCGGACCATCGCCTTCTCGTCATCGAAGAGATATTCGGCCAAGGCGCGGGCCAACTCCGTCTTACCGACGCCCGTTGGGCCGAGGAAGATGAACGATCCAATCGGACGATTCGGATCTTTCAACCCAGCCCGGGCTCGCATGACGGCATCGGCGACAGCGGTCACTGCTTCGTCCTGACCGATGACACGCTGATGGAGCCATTGTCCCAGTTGCAACAGCTTTTGCTTCTCGCTTTCCATCAACTTGGAAACAGGAATACCCGTCCAACGGCTGACGACTTCGGCGATATCCTCTTCATCCACCTCATTTTTCACCAACCGCCGTTGCGATCCGCTGGCGGACGCCGCTTCTTTGGCTTGTCGCAGCTGCTCCTCGATCTTCGGAATCCGATCATATTGCAACTCGCTGGCCTTTGCCCAATCAAAATTCTTCTGAGCTTGATCCAACTGGTTGCGGAGGGCCTCCAGTTGCTCCTGGAGTTTGGGGATTTGTCCGGCCGATTGTTTCTCGGTTTTCCATTGTTCCTCGAGCTGTTGGTGTCGAGCCTCCAGCTCTTCAATTTCACTGTCGATTTTGCGTAAGCGTTCCTTCGATGCTTCATCCACTTCTTTCCGCAAGGCTTCGCGTTCAATTTTCAATTGCATCAAACGCCGATACACCTCATCCAGTTCGGTGGGTTTCGACTCGATTTGCGTGCGCAATTTCGCCGCTGCTTCGTCCACCAGGTCGATGGCCTTGTCTGGTAGGAAGCGGTCGCTGATGTACCGGTTGGACATCACGGCGGCCGCCACGAGCGCGGCGTCCTTGATACGCACCTTGTGATGTGCCTCGTACCGTTCGCGCAACCCGCGCAAGATCGAAATCGTGTCCTCGACACTGGGAGCATCGACCAGTACCGGCTGGAAGCGACGCTCCAGGGCGGCGTCTTTCTCAATTTGCTTACGGTATTCGTCGAGCGTCGTCGCGCCGATGCAGTGCAGTTCGCCTCGCGCCAGCATCGGCTTCAGCAAGTTGCCCGCGTCCATCGCGCCTTCGGCTTTGCCCGCACCGACGACGGTATGCAGTTCGTCGATGAACAGAATTATCTCGCCCTTGGATCCGGTCACCTCCTTCAGGACGGCTTTTAAGCGCTCCTCGAATTCGCCTCGGTACTTCGCACCGGCAATCAGCGCCCCCATGTCCAACGCGACCAGACGCTTTCGTTTCAACCCCTCGGGGACGTCGTCCTTGACAATGCGTTGGGCCAAACCTTCGACGATCGCGGTTTTGCCCACCCCGGGTTCACCAATCAGCACGGGATTGTTCTTCGTGCGGCGAGACAGGACTTGGATCACCCGACGGATTTCATCGTCGCGGCCGATCACCGGGTCCAATTTGTTTTCCCGGGCCAACTGCGTTAAATCGCGGCCGTATTTCTCCAACGCCTCGAACGACGCTTCGGGATTCTGGGTCGTCACCCGTTGCTGGCCCCGCACCTCTCGGATGGCCTTTTCGACGGCGGTTGCGTTGGCACCCAACTCCTTCAAGATTGTCGTGGCGGCCCCGTCGCCCTGGGCGATGCACAGGAGCAGAATGTCCGTGGAGATGAAATCGTCCTTCCAGGCTTTGGCGACTTCCTCGGCTCGTGTCAGGAGTCGGTTCAACCGATGGCTAATGTAAAAACGATGATCCGTGCCGCCGCTGACACGCGGAAGTTTCTCCAACTCCCGCTGGACTCGAATCTTCACCGCATCCACGGACACGCCGGCCCGATTCAACACGGACTCCGCCAAGCCGTTCTCCTGATCCAATAACGCGAGCAGCAAGTGCTCCACATCGGTCTCTTGCTGACCGAATTTCTGCGTGAATTGCTGGGCGGAGCGGAGCGCGTCCTGGGCTTTTTCCGTGAAGCGTTCGAGGTTCATATCAATCCTTCTCTGGTAACTCAGTTCGTCTCTGGTGACTCAGTTCATCCCCGGCGACGTCGATCGTTTCCGTTCTAGTCGTTTAGAGTGCTGACCGGGGAAAAGGATGCAGATCTTTTGTCATTTCAATCAATCAGAGCGTTCGCCAAGGCAGCGACGGCCGATTGCAGTTCCGACGGAGGATCCGCCCAACTGACCAGTTCCAATGCCGAGCCATCGCGTCGAATCGTGACCATCCATCCGCTCAGTGATACCCGTAACTCGCGCCAATCGTCCCCGGGGACCTCATCGGGGAGAGCCAACTGACCGTCGATCATCCGCATCTGCACGTCGATGCCCGAAGCAGCTAACCGCGATGCAATGGCCGACCATTCGCGAATGCCGTGTTGGCAAGGAATTCGTCGCGTTGTTCCCATCAGTCCGCCTCCCTCCGAGAGCATTACTGAGCCGACGGCAGGTCCGTATTGATCGCGAGCGGCCCAATGGGCTCCGTCTCCAAGCGGTAGAAATATTCGGCGAGCAGCCCGGTGGTGATCGCTCCCAAAGTGTGCCACAACCAATGCGTGCCCAAACCCGGCAAAATGGGGGCCGTGACCGGGTCCAAAAAGCGGAACAGAATGGCCCAG
>CAKZUU010000025.1 GCA_937922175.1 uncultured Gemmataceae bacterium | reverse complement strand
GCCCGTCGGCATGCCCAAGAGTATGGGCTGAGCTTTCCGATCGTTCTGGATTCGGACCGGTCGCTGGCGCGGCGTTTTGGGGCAAGAAAAATCCCCGAGGCGGTGGTTTTATCTCCTTCGGAGATGGTGATGTATCGCGGTCGAATCGACGACCGCTATTACGACCTGGGCCGATCACGCGGCGAACCCCAGCAACGTGACTTGCGCGATGCGATCCGGGCCGTGGTCGCGGGAAATCTTCCAAAAGTGTCGCACGCCCCAGCCATCGGATGCGACATCGACTTAACCCATCCATGACGGAGTCGGTATGCGAAACGCCTGGGTGCTGGGCGTGGGGATTTTGTTGTCATCGGAGACGGGAGCCAACGAGCCGACATTTTGTCGCGACATCGCCCCGATCATGTACAAATATTGCGTTGGATGCCATCGTCCGGGTCAAGTGGCGCCCTTTAGCTTGTTGACGTATCGTGAGGTGAAAAAGCGAGCGAGCTTGATTCGTCAGACGGTGGCCCGGCGGATCATGCCGCCTTGGAAGCCGCGGGAAGGATACGGTAACTTTGCTGAGCCGCGGCGCTTGAACCAACCGCAGATTGATTTGATTCTTCGATGGATCGATTCAGGCTGCCCCGAGGGATCGGCACGTGACCTTCCGCGAGCGCCCCAATTTCCCGGGGGCTGGCAGCTGGGACGTCCGGATTTGGTCCTGAAGATGGATCGGCCGTTCAAAGTTCCTGCGGAAGGTCGTGATGTTTACGTGCACTTCGTGATGCCTTTGGAGTTACCGCCGGGATACTATCTGAAGGGGATCGATTGTCGGCCGTCCAACCCCCGCGTGGCTCATCATGCGGTCGCTATTTTTGACCAGACGGGGACGGCGCGGAGGTTGAACCAGGCCGCCGGGGGACACGGATACCAGAACTCCGGCGGTCCCGGCTTTGTGCCGCTGTCGATCTTTCCCATTTACGTGCCGGGCCGGACTCCGCGTTTCTTCCCTCCGCGCGCGTCAATGTACGTTCCCCCCGGCACTGATTTCGTATTGGAGATGCACTATCACAGCCTCGGCAAGGAAGAGGTCGATCAAACCGAAATTGGAATTTATCTAACCAAACACCCCCCGACACGCCGCATGTTGGGGGTGATGTTGAGTACCGCCGAGATCGACATCCCGGCGGGCGAGCCACGCTATGTGGTCTCCGATCATTTTGAACTGCCCGTCGATCTCTGGGCCGACAGCGTTTGGCCGCATATGCACTTTATCGGCAAAGAAGTGAAAGCCTGGGCCGAACTGCCTGATGGTTGGGTGGAACGTCTGTTGTGGATCGATGACTGGGATTTCAACCAGCAAGAGACGTATCACTTTCGCCAACCGATTCGATTGCCCAAAGGCACGATCGTTCGGGCGGAATGGCGGTACGACAACAGCGAGCACAACCCACGAAATCCGGCACGCCCTCCGCGACGGGTTCGGCATGGCGAAGGCAGCACGGACGAGATGGCCGTCCTCTGGCTGAGCGGGGAAGTGGCCAGCGAAACGGATCGACAACGGCTGATCCAGGCCAATATCGATCATGCCTTCGGCTTGATCCAGCGGGCCACCGAATTCAAAAAAAACCGTTAGTCCTCCGGCATGCGAAGTGGTCGGCCCAAGCTGAGCATCGACATCTCTTTCAGACGCTCTCGATTTGGGTTACGCGTCAAGGGACGATAAAACTCCAGCACGACACCTTGGAAAGCCGGATGCGTCCCGCGGATCGGCACGTCGTCGTGTCGTACGTGTTCGTATCGGTCGGGGTGATCACGCAAAGTCTGTCGCAAGAGCCGTGCCCCCGGCAAATTCGGAAAAAGGGCTTGCGGATGCTCGATGATAATCCAGTCTGGATCATAGCGGTGAAGCAAATCGAGGACCTGATCGGGGCGAGGCGTCCATTCGACGTATCCACCGGCTGGGTCGCTCCGAACTCCGTAGATCAGTTTGTCGCCGCGGAGAACCATGACGGAGCGGTCGGGATCATGGTGTCGCATCTGGTAAATGAAATTGCCGCTGAGCGCTCCATCGAAAAAGACGACGCGAGCCTCCAGCGAAGACGCTAAGACTTTCTGGGCGGCGTCGGCGTAACCGTGAACTTGAGAGGGGACGTTCCAGGTGCGGGGGATGGCCGCTCCCAGAAACAGCACGAGATAGCCCCAACCGGACCAACGATCGGCAAGCGACTCGGCCGCGGCCGCGGCCCATGTTGCGACCGCAGGGATCCAATAAATGACGTGCCGATCCTCCAGTTCGGCGAGCGGCGTAAAGGTGACGTACACGGCCGCGATGAGACAAAGACTGGCCCTTCCGCCTCGGGGAATTGTTCGCAGGCGCCACAGGCCGATCATTGTTCCGACCGTGAGCGCGACTCCTGCTTGGAACGGAAGGCGACTGGGGTAGAACGGCAGGTTTCGCCACGGATCAAATGGACGCGAATCGGGCATCGTCCCTTGCTGGGCTGCTTGGGCAATGGATGAGCCATATTGCTGCCATGTGAAAAGGTAGTAGGGGCCCGTGAGAGCCAACCCCAGGAGGATCCCCGCCCAGACAGCTGGTCGTGTCAGTTCGCGGAGGCGGCGTTGCGTCAAGAGCCGAAGCCCGAAGTAGGGGAGCAGAAATACGGCATCGAATCGAGTCAGAGCCGCCGCCGCCGACAAAAATCCGGTGCGAAGGGCGTCGCCACGCCGCGTCAGCAACAGGTAGCGCTCGAAGTAGAACATGGCGGCGAAGCAAAAGGCCAGCGTGGGAATTTCGAGCATCACATGACGGCTGTAGCGGAAGCCCAGCGGTGACAGGCCGAACAGAATGGCCGCTGCCGCCGCCAACCGGTCGTTGCCCCAGGTCAGACGTGCCCAGCGATCAACATAGACCAACGCCAGGATGGCGAAGCCGGCGACGGTCAATTGAGCAGCGACGAACGACGTGCCGAGCACCGACATCACCAGACCTTCGACGGCGTAAAACAGCGGGGGCCAGACCAATAAACCCAGAGCGGGATATTGCAGGTAATAGCGGCGGGCGTATCCCTCGGGGTCCTGCCAGGCCGCATCGCTGAGAGCATCTCGCACAAACACGCCGGTCATGACGTGACGGGATTCGTCGTTGTTGTGATGGGGTTCGGTGGGTCTCCAGACCCAAACATGCAACAATGCGAGTGCCAGCAGCCCCGCCCCCAACCATGCCGCACCTGGTTGCTTCACGCCGTGCTCCTCTCGCTCTCACCCGTGTTCCCGGTACAACGATACCACAACGGACGAGGCAAACGGGAGCGAGCATGCCGTCGTTTTTGCTTGAGGTCCACGAGATTCGGAAGCATTACGGTGCCCTGGAGGCGCTGCGCGGCGTGACCTTCGTCGTTGAAGAAGGGGAATTGTTCGGCCTGCTCGGTCCCAACGGCGCGGGCAAGACGACGCTGATTTCCATTCTTTCCGGCTTGTTGACGCCGGATGCCGGCCGGGCCGTCGTCGCCGGTCGGCCGATTGGTGACGCTCGTTCCGAAATTGGCTTGGTGCCCCAAGATCTGGCAATCTACAGCGAATTGACCGCGCGAGAGAATCTCGAATTTTTTGGGCAGCTCTACGGGCTGCGTGGGGCAACGCTTCGCCGTCGGGCTGACGAAGTTCTTGAGGCCATTGCCCTGACGGATCGGGCGGATCAGCGAGCTTCGACGTTTAGCGGCGGGATGAAGCGGCGCTTGAATCTGGGTGCGGCGTTGATGCATCGCCCCCGCTTACTCTTGTTAGACGAGCCGACCACGGGTGTCGATCCGCAGTCCCGCAATCGGATCTTCGAGGAGGTCCGCCGACTCAACGCCGCTGGGATGACCATTGTCTACACCAGTCATTACATGGAAGAAGTGCAATCACTCTGCCCTCGTGTTGGCATCTTGGATGCGGGTGCCTTGATCGCGTGCAATACCGTCGCGCGATTACTCCGCTTGTTGCCTGGTCAGATTCGCTTCCGTATTCCCCATGCGAGCGATCGGCTGATCCATCGGCTCAACGATTTGCCCGAGGTGACGTGGCGGCGAATCAACGACCAGAGGTTCGAGGTCTCCGCCTATGATGTCCCCCACTCGCTTCTCCGCTTGGCCAGTGTCTTCTTCGAGTTGGGCGTGGAACCGACGGAGATTGAGGCAAACGAGCCGAACTTGGAACGCGTGTTCCTCCATTTGACGGGTCGGGAGTTGCGCGATTGATCAGCCCGACTGTGGTTGGCCGCGTCGGCCCCATACCAAGACAACTCCGATCGCTCCGAGGAAAGCGCCGACGCTGCCCCCGAGTATTCCCAAGGAAAATACACCCACCAGCGAGAGGAGAAACGCCCCGACGCCGCTGGCGACGAAGGATACAAGAAGGCGGCGTTCTCCCCGAGCGAATTTCCAAGCGACCGTCGAGCCAAAGGCCCCGCAACATGCACCTCCCAAGGCGAACAACAAGGCGACGAAAACCGCCGCGACGTGGGTTTCTCTCATCGCGAAGGCACGCTTGATTGTCAGCACGTAAGGCACCCGCATGGGAACTTCTGTGACGAGAATCGAAAGGGGATAAAGAGCGGCTCCCACGAAGCCTCCCAATGCCCCGCCGCCCGCTGATACGATCAGCCGCAACAGTCGCTCTGCCGGATCCGGAGCCGCCTCGGGTTCAGATCGAGTTGTCTCGGGCAAGGCGAGGGGAGGGGTCTCGGCGTAATTCTCAGGATGGCGAAACAACACCCGAGCCCAGGTCTCAACCGCCCAACGGCCTTCGTCCTCGGCCAAACCACGGTGACGCAAACGGTGCGTCAGGGCGTCGACGACGGCGTCCCACGATTCCTCCACGGGACGGTATTGGTTCAGATCGTTCGGGATCCCGTCGCGCAACGCCTCGATCAATAACTGGGATTCCCGTGGGTACGAACGACAGGCTTGTTGGATTAATAGCTCGCAGCTTCGGGGCACCTGATGGATGCCTCCGCCATATTGGTAGATCAAGTCAGCCAAGGCGTCACGGGCGGCATCGTTCACGGACGCATCCTTGTTTCAGTTTGATCATCTCTTGACCCAAATCTAGCACATTCAGCATCTCTTGCCGGGTCACGGAGTTTTGTCTTTGTCCGAATTTCGAACTATCCTTGCGTAAGTTCCCCTGAGAATTCGGTTACACGTAACGGATCGAAAGGACCTGCTTTCCGTGACCCGTGCTCGCTGCAGGAAGGATTGTTATTCTGCCGCCGACTCGCTTCTGACGAGCGAGGATTTCTTCGGCGCTTTCGATCATTTTTGTGTCGGATTGGCGATCGTTTCGCCGGACGGACGATGGTTGCGCGTCAATCCGGCGTTTTGTGCGATGCTCGGCTACCGTGAGGAAGAACTGCGCCAAATGACTTTCGTCGATGTCTCGCACCCGGACGACATCGGCATCAGCATCACCCGCGATTGCGAACTGCTCGGCAGCGATAAAGTCAGCTATCAACTCCGCAAACGGTATCTACGCAAGGATGGCAACGTCGTTTGGGCGTTGGTCAACGCCTCTCTTGTCCGCGGACCCGACGGTCGGCCGTTGCATTTCGTCGCCCAGATCCTCGATGTCACGGCGCAGCATCGGGCTGAAGAAGCCCTCCGCGAGAGCGAGGAACGCTACCGGGAACTCTTTGAAAGCGCCAGCGACATGATTCAAGTTACCGACGCGACGGGCCGATTTCTTCTGGTCAATCGTGCCTGGCGCGAAACGTTGGGGTACGAGGCCGAAGATATCAATCGCTTGCGACTGCCGGACGTGCTTCACCCGGATTATCGCGAGAGCTGCTTGCAAGCCTGGGAGCGCCTCCTCGCCAGCGATTCCGTCGGCACCATCGAGATGCATTTTTTGGCACGTGATGGACGGACAATCGTCGCCGAAGGAAAAGTGAGTTGCTGTCGGCCCGATGCGACGACGGTCATCGTTCGCGGCATATTCCGGGACATTACCGAGCGGCGATCATTTGAAGAACTGCTCGATGAGTATCGCCGCGACCTGGAGGAAATGAATCATAAACTCGCGGAGGCCAACGCCCGGCTGGAACTCCTGGCCACGACCGATCCGCTCACCGGCCTGAACAATCGCCTGATCTTTCAACACCGCCTCGAAGACGAATTCCAACGAACCGGCCGCTACCGTGTGCCCTTGTCTCTCGCGCTTCTCGACGTGGATCATTTCAAGTCGTTCAACGATACGTTCGGTCATCCCGCCGGTGATGTGGTCCTCGTGGAAGTAGGCCGCTTGCTACGCCATTCGGCGCGGATCACCGACGTCGTGGCGAGGTTCGGCGGCGAGGAATTCGCGATTCTCCTGCCAAACACCCCTCTCGAAGGCGCGGTTCACCTAGGCGAGCGCTTCCGACACGTTATCGAGAGTGCGGTCTGGAAACACCGACCTGTGACCATCAGCGTCGGCATCGCTTCGGTCACCCCTGACATGAATCAGAGCGGTGCGTTGGTTTCCGCGGCCGACGCCGCCCTTTACCGAGCCAAGCAACTCGGCCGCAATCGCGTCGAGTGGGCCGGCAGTGAAGAGTTGGCCGACACGGTTGTTATCTCGACCACATTTCGATCGTGATTCGCACTATTTCCCGGGCACCACCAACGGCGGAATGTCGGAACCCTTTGGCTGCGATCGGGGCATCTCTAGCGGCGGAACGCTGAATTCGGGCACCACACGAGGGGGCGGCAATTTCTCCACCTCATTGAGTTTGACAGGGGGTGGCGGCTGCAACTCGGGCGCCGTTTGGGGAGCGGTGGCTGGTTCGTTGGGTTTGACAGGGGGTGGCGGCTGCAACTCGGGCGCATTTTTCGGAACCGCAGGACCTTGTCGGGGTACTCCAGGCGGAAATAGCTCCGGCAGAGGCGGCTCCGTCGAAGGAGAAATCCGTTTCGGTTCGTCTTTCGTCCGTTCCAACGATTTGACCGGCGGGGGTGGTTCCAGATCTGCCCGCTTTGTGGGCACGCTCGGGGCTGGTTGTTGGGGTTTCGTCCCCGGCACCGGTTCGAGCTCGAATGGCGGTACGGGAACTCCCGATCGCGGTGAGGGGCCCGGCGGGGGAACTGTCGATTTGGTTGGGTGATCCTCCCACGGCGGAACAGGTTCCCTCGGTCGCGGGGGCACCGACGGTGCTTCCTTGGTCTCCGTGTCGTTACTTACTCTCGGTTTGGGTTGCGATGTAGGAAGACTCGACGTCACCGGCGGCGGGGGCGTCCGTCCGTTGCGTTGCGGCAAGGCAGGTGCTTTCGGAGGTTCCGGCGTCGAGAACTCCAAGGCCGGAGGTGGCGAAAACGGTGCCCCCGTGGTCGGAGTGGGTTTCGGTGGTTGGATCGGTTCGGTCTTCGGATTCATAGGTAACGGTGCCGGTCCAACCGGAGGCTCGGTCGGTGCGGTTCGAGGCTTGGGCAACGCTTCCCCCATGCTCGCGGTTGGGTGTAGCTTGGTTCGCACTTCTTCGATCAACTCATGCAGGGCCATCGCCCGACGAATATTGTCTCCCGACAATTCGGCTTGCGCCAGGCCACGTTGCACTCGCTCCTGGAGTTCGCGGGGCAGAACAATTTGAATGGTCGCCAAGGCTCCTTGAAACAGACGGTAGCAGCCGTAATGGTCCCCCGCATTGAACAGGTCCGCTCCCTGATCGTGGACACGGGCCAAGGTGTCGATGATCTGGCGATCGGTCGTCATACGCGATCCGGGGAGAGGTTCGGCAGTGTGGCCTGACCCGACCGCTATCGCGATGAGAAAACCAGCGATCCAACGTGACATCTGGCGATCTCCTCTCGCCCTGGCAAAACCATCCATCGCCCGATCATACCGACAACCTCAGAGAAGGCACAAGGTTAAGTTGAGAGTCGACGTCGGCGAAGCGAGGCCTCCCGGCTGAATCAATCAGGAAATTGCCGTTGCGTCTCGGCACGAATCGGTTATCGTTCCGCCGCTCGAAATCGCATCCGGAAGAGGCGACGCGAACATTCCCCCCGTTTCACGGAGGTTTAATTTCATGTGCCGTCTCACGCTTTGGGCGGCGGCTGCCCTTCTTGTCGGGGGGCTGCCGAGTCGGGCGGACTCGCCCCGCGATTTGTGCCGGGTCGTCGTCTATCCCATCCACGACCTGGTCTCGTCTTACGAAGCACCGTGCTTGCCTTCCGCCGACTTTGGTGCAACCGGTCATGCCGCCGGCGCGACTTC
>CAKZUU010000024.1 GCA_937922175.1 uncultured Gemmataceae bacterium | reverse complement strand
TTTGCCCTTGCCTTCGACCAATTCCGAAACCGACGCTACTCGCTCAAACGCCATGAAATAACCTCTTTTCCTTGACTGTGACCGAATGATCGATGATCGTTTTCACGGATGAAACCGGGAGTGGTCCCCCGATCGCTGCGGAGGTCCGCTCAGGCGGGGGCCGCCGCGATGCTCCCCCGAACGAAGCCGCTATCCTCGGGCGGCTGATAGGCGACGTCGAGTTCGGGTGTCTCGATCCGTTCACCTTGTCGAGCATGACTGGTGAGAAGAAAATCTAGCGTCCCGGAAGTTAGCAGGGTCCGCTCGACCGGGATCGGCGGTTTGCCGGTCGTCAACATTTTTTCGATGGCCATGGTTTGCGCTTCCAGGAATTTCGCGCCGGGAGGTTGAGGCAAGACGAACAGGCACGAGACAGGGTTTGCCTGACCGGCGAGTCGGGCAGCGAAGGTGAAGTCCTGTACGTGACCGTTGAGGAGCAGGACGGTGCCACGGCAGCCGTTGCGATATTCGACGAGAAACGCGATGG
Organism: uncultured Gemmataceae bacterium; assembly: GCA_937922175.1. Lineage (GTDB taxonomy): Bacteria > Planctomycetota > Planctomycetia > Gemmatales > Gemmataceae > CAKZUU01. The sequence continues at coordinate 8,524 of CAKZUU010000024.1, read as the reverse complement.
GCGCTTGGGCGGCGTAAGTCTGAACGGGGAAAGCGCCGGTATTTCGGCGGACGTCGCCGGGATTGACGGTCTCGCTGCGGGCCAAAGCGGCTTCGAGAAGATCCCAGCTCCATAGCCCCTCGTCACCGGCTTTCCAAACCGCGTCGCCGGTCAGGCACCGAACGGCCCGCACGCCGGTCTCCCCCCCTCGACGACGCTCGAGCATGCACTGCAACGTCTCCAAAGCGTGAATGCCGTACACCTCGATGGGTCCGTAGGCGGCCACGAGCGCCTCTTCAATCTGGCAGCCCAAAGGAAGTTCCAATTCCGGCCGACGCCAAGTGAGCGGCAGACTTGATCCCGCCATCACGGGAATCTTCATCTCCCGAGCTTGTTGGACCATCTTCCACGCTTTGTCCCAACTGTACGACAGATGCTTATCGCAAAAGACGGGAACAACGCGCCCCGCCCGGCGGAAGCAGTCAACGATCTGTTGAAACATTTCATAGCGCGGATAAAGAACCTGACCCTTCTCGTTCCGCGGATAATTTCCATGCTCGGCGATGAGCAAGACGCCCTCGACCGCCAATTGGTCCCCCTCCAGAAGGACATCGGCCACGGAGCGAGACCAGCGGAAACCGAACTCTTGGGCCCAACTCCGGGAGATGTCGTTGTCGGGAGTCTGATCGACAGCCATCCCCTTGATGTAGAAGGGCGGAGTGTGGAACTCCCCTTGCCGCACGTAGCCGAACAGAAAGCGTCCCGCGATGTGATACGAGTGCGAGAGGGGTCGGCAAACGGTCGTGACAACGGCGAGCGGTTTTCGCCCGGCCGTATCGAGTCGCGGCGGCCGTGCCAACATCCCCGAAGTCCCCGAGACCGGCGACGCTCCGCCCATCTTCGAAGCGGCCGAGAGTGTCAAACCGGCTGCTCCCGCGAGAAACTTCCGCCGGGACAATCGCCGTTGCCGATCCATCATGGTCACTTCTCTCCCCAGACAAGCCCGCTCAATGGTCTCAGGACCACCCCGTCATCTTAGCTGTTCTCAGGTGCTCCTCAATGGCCTAAAATGAGGGCGGCCACCACCTGAGTCGGCGTTCGTTGTCTCATCCCTCAATTTGGAGAAGCCGACCGAGCGGCGGAGGCAGACGAGTTTGTGGAATCTAGCGGCATTGTTTTTGCGTCAAATACGATGGGCGGTCAATCTCGCGCAAGATTGAACAGGGGGTGGTTCCATGAAAGCGTGGATTGTGAATCTCGTATTGCTCGTCGCCGTCTTGGGTCTGGCAATGACGACGCCCAGTCAAGCCCGAGCACAATTGCCACCAGCGGTGGTCAGCGGCTATCGCGTCGGTAACTTTGGAACGTTCAACCTCGTGGGGTTGCCGGTTTATCGCTGGCATGTATCGCCACTGGGGTTCCATCAGGTCGTCTGGTATCCGGGAGCGTATCGCCTGGCGTTCACCCCGGTGGGAGTGCAGCAGTGGTGGACGGGACCGATGGTGCTGAATCGTTCGTTCCACCCGTTCGGGGGTTGGTCGACTCAAGTGATGGCACCGTCCCACTACGGGCTGACGTTTAGCCCGTATGCAACCTACAGCCAGCTGTACATTCCGTCGCGGGGCTGGGTCGTCGGTTATGGGCCGATCTGGTTGAGTCGAGTGAATTGGGCCGGTACCCCGTCAGGCCTGATGTTCGGCACATTCGCGGCGGCTGCTCAATCTCATGTGACCGGCAAGGGAGTGGTTCTCCCCGCCAATGCCAATCTGGGCGTCGCCAAACTTGCCGCTGAGTATCAGGGATATGTCCCGCCGCAGCTGATTATCCCCTGACGTAGTTGTAACCACCGGCACGGCCCGCGGTTTTGCCGTGCGGAAACGAGTCCCTCTCGCGAGCCGCGGTGTCACTCACCGCGGCTTTTTGTTAAATGCTCTTCAACAAATGACGAACGATGCGAGAGAAAATCAACGTTTTTTGGGCGGCGGATTTGTGCCCGGTTTGGGCAAGTTGGCGGGCGGAACCGACTTCACCAATTCGATCGTCATCATTGGTTTGGCATCGGCACGAGCCGCGGGCCGAGGTCGCGAGACGATGGAGTAAAACGCGTCGCCACTGAAGGCCACATCCGTTTGGAACAAGATCGCATTGGGTTTGCGAGCATCATAAATGACGACCCGCCGCGGTCCCCCTTGGACGAGGGTATCCACCGACAACTCGCCGGGGAACAATGTCTGCGGTTTGCTCGTCTTCACTGAGCCATTGATGATCACGGCGCTTTGCACCACGAGAGCTTGTTTCGTGTCGTTACGGTAGGCCACGATCCCGTCAGCGAAGGCGTTTCCTGCCTTCCCCAACAGCCCCCCCACAAGCAAGATCGCTCCCCATCGACGGATCAACGCAACCTCCAACGATTTGCGGCCAGTGTCCATAAAGGGGTGCCTGCCTTCCTTCATGGAGCATACTTCAACAAAAAACTCCATCAAGACGGAAACTTGCGCGGGCATGGCCAAGGGATTGCCCCTAGCCGATTCGTCGAAGGGCGTGATCCACGAAATCGTCGGCTACGCGAACGGCCAGAGCATCGGCCTGGCGGCATTGTTGGGACCAGGCAAATTCGGACAGATCTGCAACTCGGGGCGGCGTGGAAACCTCGACGTAGACTTTCGCCTTCGGTTCCGTCCCGCTGGGGCGGATCACCAGCCGAGCCGAGTGATCAAAAGTGAACACCAAGACGTTGCGGCTCGCGGCATCGGTAGCTCCCTTCAACGGACCGAACCGTCCGCTCTCATCGCGCCAATCCTCGACATGGACGAGGCGACAACCTGCCACCTCCCGAGGCGGGTCGCGTCGCAGACTCTCCAGCATCCGTGACATCCGCTGTTTCCCCTCCAGACCCGTCAAATAGAGATTCCGCAGCTCGTTACGGAAATAGCCATGTCGGCGGTACAGGGTTTCGAGATACTCTGGAATCGACTGCCCTTGACGTTTGCAGAACAAGGCAAGTTCGGCAAGCAACAAGGCAGCACTGGCGGCGTCCTTATCGCGAAGTTGTGGCATCGCCAAGATACCGTGACTCTCCTCCCCACCGATGACATAGTCATCGGCGGTACCGACCACCTCTTCGTACCGTCCGGTTTCCTCCAACTGTCGCAGCACTTCCGCTACGTATTTCAGGCCGACCGGTAAATTGTTGACGACCTGAGCACCAAACTGTCGCGCGATCCGCGTGACCAACCGAGTCGTAACTTCGGTCACGACGACAATCGGTGACGAGGGCAACCGTCCCTCGGCCACCAATCGCTCCAGCTTGAACTGGGTCAACAGGGCACAAATTTCATTGCCCGTCAGAAAGCGGAAATCGTCAGCTCCGGCTGCAGCCGCACGTTGCCGAACCATCGCCCCGATACGATCGGCATCGGGATCGGTCGCCAATACCAGATCGGACCCTCGCTCTCGCGCTAGGGTCAAGGCTTTGTCGAAAGCGATAGGGACTTCGGGATTGGGACTTTGCGTCACGTGCGGGAACTGTCCATCGGGCGTCATCTGCTCCGGAACACCGACCGGGCGAAAACCCGACTGCTCTAGCACCTCCATCGCCGTCATCGCCCCGACACCATGGAGCGGCGTGAACACGACGTCGATCTCGTCAAATTTGGGCGGCGAGATGAGAGATTGTTTACGGCAAAGGTCGATGTAACGACGGTGGACGGAATCATCGAGCCAGATAATCCACCCCGAGTGGACGGCTTCGACCCATTCCATTTTGTGGATGTGCCGCACTTGATCGACGAGGTCAGACATGATCTGATCATCCGGCGGCACGGGTTGAGCGCCCCTCTCGTCATAGAATTTGCCGCCGTTATCATCCGGGGGGTTGTGCGAGGCAGATACATTCAAGCCGCCGTGGCAGCCTTGAGAGCGGATGATGTACGACAACTCCGGCGTGGCGAGATAACGGGTCGATTCCGGAGGAAGGAAAAGCACCTCAATTCGGTGAGCCGCGTAAACCTCGGCTGCGTGTCGAGCCAGGTCACGGCTGGTCAGACCGAGCAGCGGATTTGGCAAGGAGGGGTTGTATTGACGTTGGACATCGGCGAAGCGGCGAACGTCATAGGCCACCGCGACACGCAAGCGACTGATTCCCGGAAATCGCTGCCGAAGGTAATCGCAATGCCCCTGGACACTCGCACCCAGCGTCCAGGGGTTCATGCGATTCGGCCCGATGCCGACGGGCCCGCGACGGCCTCCAGTGCCGAAGGGCAACACTTGGTAAAAGCGATCCAGCAGGCCGCTCCATTTTCCTTCGCGGATCAGCCACTCCAATTGCGGTCGGTAGTCCGCGAATTCCGGCAGCGTCAACCAGTCCCGAAGATGGCTCAAGGCGGCCTGTTTCATCGCCGGATCCGCCTGCACCTGAGCCAATCCGCGGGTCACTTCCTCGAACCAAGACACCTTGCGCCCCCCTTCCCGTCAGCCACATCACGTCTCAGCCGGCTTGAACAACGGCCGACAGCTCCTTCAAGGTTCGGCTGGACGAATTAGGGAAACACGTAATAAAGTTCTCGCCGTAAAGTGTTTTTCTTCTTTGCTTCGACGTGCCCATCACAGAAGACGACGTTGAAGACGCCGCCGTGCCGCGGCTCGGGATAGTGGTTGATGGCGTCAGCATCGTCGGGAGGCCAGGGCAACCCCGGGCCGACTCCGGGGGGTCGCCACGGGTTGGTGGCACAGCCGGGGTGGCGCGAGTGATCCCAGGCGAACATGACGTTGCTCGTGCCGGCAGCATTGGTGATGACCACCAGAGATTCACCCGCTGGTCCGCCGGTCACGCCGTTGATCGCATAGGAGATTTGCACCGGCCGACCTCGCGTCGGACTATTCGGCAGCATGTCGATCCCACTGGGGCAACGGAAGACGTTGGCGTTGCCCTCGACGAAGGGCCAAAGCAAAGTTCGGGTCGGATCGTAGTCCGGAAGCGGATCGTCGGCGTAACCCACCCGGTCGTCGAAAGGCCCCCAATAGACGCCATCCCAGATTTTCGGCAAGCGATTGTTGTGGAGGTCGGCGTAATGATGGGAGGCTAGACCGATTTGCCGTATGTGATTCGCGCAGCGGATCCGATTGGCCGCCACCCGAACCTGCTGGACGGCCGGCAACAACAGTCCGATCAAGATACCGATGATCGCGATCACCACCAACAACTCGATCAGGGTGAAGGCCGCCCCAGACGGCGACCGAGTTGAACGGGATTTCATGAACGGCTCCACGGAACATTTGCCTATCATTTTAGCGACCCAAAGCCGCATTCTTTGGGGGAACAGTCGCTAGGATAGGTCGTATGACCCCCCTCACCTTCGAGTTCGACGTCGTCGTCATCGGCGCGGGGCACGCCGGCATCGAGGCAGCCTTGGCGACCGCCCGCATGGGACTGCGGAGCTGCCTGCTGACGCTGAACGCCGATATGGTCGGGGCAATGTCGTGCAACCCAGCCATCGGTGGAGTGGCCAAAGGGCAGATCGTCCGCGAGATCGACGCTTTGGGCGGCGAGATGGCCAAATGCACCGATGCGACAGCCATTCAATTCCGCATGCTGAATCGCGGCAAAGGGCCTGCCATGCATTCCCCCCGCGCTCAGTGCGACAAAAAGCTCTACCAGTTCACGATGAAGCGCGTTGTGGAAGAAACGCCCAACCTCACGTTACGGCAAGAAATCGTTGAGTCGTTGCTGCTCGAGCCCATCCCCCGGACGGCGACATCCACCGCCGGCGGGCCGTCTGAGGCGACGGCTCGAAATCGGATCCGCGGCGTAGTGGCCCGAGGCGGCACAATCTACCGGGCCGACGCCGTGATTCTGACCACCGGCACGTTCTTGCAGGCGGTGATGCACGTTGGCGAATCCAAGACACGCGGGGGCCGAGCCGGGGACTCGTCCGCCGAAGCCCTGAGCGATTCCTTACGCGCCTGCGGATTCGAGTTGGCGCGATTTAAGACCGGCACGCCCTGCCGATTGAATGGCCGGACAATCGACTTCTCCCAGACCGAGCCTCAGCCCGGCGACGCGGACCCACGTCCGTTCAGCTTCGCGACAGACCGCATCACTCAGCCGCAACTGGATTGCTACATTACCTACACCAACCCCACCGTGCACGAGATCATTCGTGCCAACCTGCACCGGGCCCCGATGTACTCGGGTCAGATCGCTTCCCGAGGTCCCCGTTATTGTCCTTCAATCGAGGATAAAGTCGTCCGCTTCGCCGATCGAACCCGTCACCAACTGTTTCTCGAACCCGAGGGGCGCCACACCTGGGAGTACTACGTGAATGGCATCTCCACAAGCCTTCCCAAGGATGTTCAGTACGAAATGTTAAAGCACATCCCCGGGTTGGAGCGTGCCGAGATCATGCGCTGGGGCTACGCCGTCGAATACGACTATGCGCCCCCGACCCAATTGCACCCCACATTGGAGACCAAGTACGTCCAGGGACTCTACTTCGCGGGTCAAATCAACGGAACGACCGGCTACGAAGAGGCAGCGGCTCAAGGATTGATCGCCGGCATCAACGCCGCTTTGAAATTGAAGCAGCAGCCGCCGCTGATCTTGCATCGGAGCCAAGCATACATCGGCGTGTTGATCGACGATCTGGTGACCCGGGGCGTCGATGAGCCCTACCGCATGTTTACGTCGCGGGCGGAGTATCGGTTGCTGCTGCGACACGACAACGCGGACCGACGATTGACCCCGATTGGCCGCAAGATAGGCTTGGTTTCCGACCCGGATTGGCGACGGTTTGAAGACAAGATGCGGCAAATCGACCAACTGTCCGACTTGCTTCGGTCTCGCCGGCACGAAGGATTGACTCTCCAGCGTCATTTGCAGCGAACGGAGACCCGATGGGACCAAATCGTCGCTTGGTGTCCAGAGGCCGGGGCTTACCCGCCGAGCGTCGTCGAGCAAGTGGTATTGGAGGCGAAATATTCGGGCTACGTGGAGCGGCAGGCGGCGCAAGTGGAGCGGTTTCAAAAACTTGAGTCAAAGACGATCCCATCATGGTTTGATTACCAAGCTATCCCGCAATTGCGTGCGGAAGCTCGGGAGAAATTGGCTCGCGTTCGTCCGGCGAGTGTCGGCCAAGCGAGCCGGATCAGCGGCATCACGCCCGCGGACCTGGCAGTGCTCTTGCTCTACTTGGAGGGGGGAAAGACGAATTCGGCGGAGACGGAGAGCGACTTTGCGGAAGAGAGACGGGTGGGTGAGCCGTGAGACTGGGAAATGGAAAGGGGAATTGGGAAAATGGCTTGAGGGCGACAACGGTAGGGATCCGATAAGAGAGGGAAAACGGGTTTTCGTCAAATTGGGATTTTGGTTGTAACGGGCGCGAAAATATGATGGAATCAGCCGCCGAGGCGACCCGGAGGTGAGGTGATCGCGAGGTTTGGGTTGGTTGCGGGAAGCCCGAGAGTCGTGCGAGCTTTAGGGAGGGAGCACTCGTGATTCGTGTTGACACACCTCACAACTTGGTTACAATCGCGCGCGGTGGTAAGATTGGCAACCCCCGTCGGCGACTGCTCACCATCTCCTTGACGCGCAGCTGGGTCAGAGTTGGCAAACCGAGGAGGCGACCGGGCCGGCCGGTACTCGGTGACGGCCGACGAACAGCGTGAGACAAGCGAGCGGTGAGGACGGGCCAATCAGGGACGATTCTCCGGTTGACCGAACAGGGTTGGCCGGGCTACTCGTGCGATGGGTTTGACGCCCATCAGGGGTGCAAGAAAGCATGAAGACCGTGTTCACGACCGGCGAAGCCGCCAAAATCTGCAAGGTTTCGCAGCAAACCATCATCCGTTGTTTTGACAACGGCCAACTGAAAGGGTTCCGCGTTCCGGGGTCGCGTTTCCGCCGAATCCCTCGGGAAGCGTTGTACAAGTTCATGAAGGACAATGGCATCCCCACCGATGCGTTGGAGAGTGGCAAGCGCAAAGTGCTGCTGGTCGATGACGACCCGGATCTGGTGGAAGTGATCAACAAAGCGTTGGAGGACGATGGGCGTTTTGAAGTCCGAATTGCCGCCAATGGTTTCGATGCCGGCATGATGGTCAAAGAGTATCGACCCGACCTGATCATCCTGGATGTCATGCTGCCCGACATCAATGGCAAGGAGGTCTGCCAACGAGTGCGGGCAGACACGACCTTGGAAGACGTCCGCATTATCTGCATCAGCGGCATGATCGAAGAGGACAAGATCCAGGAATTGAAACTCGCGGGTGCGGACGACTTCTTGCACAAGCCGTTCATGGTCGAAGAATTGATCGACCGGATGTGCGCCCAACTCGAAATTGAACCGGCAAGCGCATCAGCCTAAACGCTGATTGATGCCTCCGGGAGCGGAAAGCGCCCATGAAGGCCCGGTTTTCCGCTCCCTGTCGTGGTGCCTCGACTCTCAGGGAGGAGATTCGGTGATCCCGTCCGCGCCGGGCGAAGCCGCGCTGCGACTGTCCTGGCTGCCGCCCCGGACGGATGCACTGCTCGCCTTGGCATGTCGCTCTG
>CAKZUU010000023.1 GCA_937922175.1 uncultured Gemmataceae bacterium | reverse complement strand
GGTCCTGAGCGACCCCAACAAGCGGCGATTGTATGACCGAGGCGGTCACGACGCCTTGCGGAACGGTGGGCCTGAACCGTCGGGCGGGATCCGCTTCGGAGAGGGGATCTTTGAGTTCATCCAAGATCTGATGGGCGGAGGGCGTCATGGCCCTCGGGATGGTGCCGACATTCAGGTCATTGTCGATCTGACGCTCGAGGAGGCGTACCACGGCGGAGCCAAAACTGTCTATTACCAACGCGAGGAGAATTGTCCGGATTGTTCCGGCAGTGGCATTCGACCCCAGGCAAGGCCCCCCTCCTGCCGGCGTTGTCATGGCACGGGGGTGGAAGTCGTTCGAGGATTTTTCGGCTTGCCTCAACAACAAACCTGTCGTGCCTGCCGCGGTTTGGGGGTTGTTGTTAATGACAGCGACTTGTGCCGAAGTTGTCGCGGCCGAGGGCGTGTGACGCGGGAACGCCAACGCTCCATCGCTGTTCCGCCCGGTGTCGATACCCGCGATGCCTTGAGATTGCCAGGTGCCGGCCACGCTGGGGAGCCGGGAGGAAACAGCGGGGACTTAATCTGTGTATTCCGTATCGCTCCTCATCACTTGTTCGAGCGGAACGGCCAACATCTGACCTTGAAGGATCCTATCCCGCTGACGTTCGGTGAAGCGGCGCTTGGCACGACCGTGGAAATCCCGAGTCTCGATGGTCCCATTTCACGGCAAATCGAGCCGGGACTGCAAAGTGGCACCCGCCTGAGATTCGCTGGGCGGGGCATGCCAAATGTCAACAACCCCAAAGAGCGGGGCGACCTCATCGTCCCGGTCGCGGTCGTGACTCCTCGCCATCTGACTCCCCGACAGCGGGAACTGTTACAGGAAATCATGGAGATCGAAAAGAAGCAAGCCTCACCCGAACGGAAAAGTTTTTTTGAGAAAGTGCGTGACTATTTTCGCGGTGATGAAACAAAGAGCTAGCTCATGACAGAACAGATGCGACCCGAAGCAGAACGACCCGCCGCGCCCGATGCGGTCGAACCGACTCCGCCGGAATCTGATGTGTACAACTGGCAACAGCGTGCCGAGAAGGCCGAACGGCAACGCGACGAATACCTTTCTTTGTTGAAACAGTCGCAGGCGGATTACGAGAATGCTCATCAGCGACACCGGCGAGAACGCGAACTCGAACAGAAATACCGGGGTGAAAAATTAGCGCTGGACCTTCTGCCCGCGCTGGACAATCTGGACCGAGCGTTGGCGGCGGCCAAGGAAGCGGGCGATGACTCGCCTCTGTGCCACGGTGTGGCATTGGTCCGCCATCAACTCATGGATGCGCTCAGAAAACATGGCATCATGCCCATCGAGGCGCTCGGACAGCCTTTTGACCCCCATCTCCACGAAGCTTTGGCGTCTCGCGAAGTGCCCGATCAAGCCCCGGACACGATCGTCGAAGTGGCCGAACCGGGCTATCGCATTCATGATCGAGTCTTGCGAGTGGCCAAGGTCATCGTGGCGGCCCGACCAACCAGCGCTTCCGACGGCACGGCCCAAGGAAACTCGCAGCCGAGTCCCTGATTTCCGTCGATATCATCGACCCGAGGTGAGATATTCCTATGCCGACTTACGAATACGTTTGCGATGCGTGTGCTCATTCGTTCGATGAGTTCCAAACCTTTTCCGACGAGCCGTTAACGAAATGTCCTGCCTGCGGGAAAAAGCGACTTCGCCGCCTGTTCGGAACCGGCTCGGCAATCCTGTTCAAAGGCAGCGGCTTCTACCAGACGGACTACCGCAGCGATTCGTACAAGGCCGGTGAGAAGAAAGAGCGCGAGGCCCAAAAATCGTCCGAAACGACGACCTCGACCCCGTCGGGTGCCACCCCGAACGGAGCCGGGTCAACAAACTCGGCAAATTCGGTGTCTTCCACGACGAAGACGGATTAGAAAATCCGCGTGGAGCTGAAATTTTGGACAAGCAAATGCCGAAGACGGAACTACGCTGTCCGATTTGCGGCCAAGCGATGTACGGAAATTGGGCCGAGTGGCCGGAGTTTCCGTTTTGCAGCCGCCGCTGCCGGCAGATTGATTTGGGTCGCTGGTTGGGCGAGGCTTATCGCATCCCCGTTTCGCGGGACGAACTCGATCCCGATCACGACGCCGATGCTCCTTCCGAATCGGTCTGATCGACCGCTCCACATACATGGCGAGGCGTCGCAATCCCAACCGCGACGCCTTTCTTTTTCGACCTGTGCCTTTCGGTTATCTCCGTGCCAAGCCGAAGTATCGGAACGTGAACAAAACGGGCCGGTTGCCTCTTTCGATCGGGCGTCGGCTATTTGTTTCGCAGGGTTGACACCAAGGGGAGCTGCAACGCGGATTGGACGGTCAACCAACCAGATACCAGCGCCGTCAGCACGACGAGCCCCAGGGTTGCGGCAAGGCGGTCCCACGGTATCGCACCGCCGAAAGTGAGGTGCGGCAGGAGCGACATTAGTGCCGCCGCGATGCCGATCGTCAGTCCGCACAGAAGCAGCCAAACATTCTCGGATAACACAAGAATTCTGAGTTTGCCCTGACGATATCCCACGGCGCGAAGAAGTGCCAGCTCCGCCCGACGCTCCAGGATGCTCCGCAACATGACGACGGCCAGACCGAAGGCACCGAGGACAAACCCGATTCCCCCGAGCAATTGGAAGGTTGTTAGATAGGTATTTTCGACGGCCATGTAGTTTGCGACTCGATCAGCCGTTCGTATGAACTCCGGCTCATAAGGCGCCAGTCCTTCGCTCAGCAGATCCACAACCGTTTCGACGGACCCCGCCGGACAAGCCACCAGGTGATAGTTAAAACCCTCGCGGTTGGGGAAAAGCCTCCGGAAATGCTGCGATGAGGTGACGAGTTCACTTTGGAAGGGACTGTCTTTCAAGACGCCAACCACGCGAAGACGGACATCACGGCCGCTTTCATCCGGCACGACAAGCTCGTCGCCCAGACCAAGTTTCAGCATCCAAGTCAGCGTATTTTGTTCACCGATCACGGGGATGACATCGGGTTCGTCGTCGGTTTGCAGCAACAGCCAGGGATTGGCCCTCTCGGCAGGGGTTGTTGCCAACGATCGGAGGAAGCGGAAGCCGCCCCGCTGGATGAGTCGCTCCGGTACCCCGAGGATCCTTGGCCTTCGTGCCTGGTAGAGGTTTAGGCAACTTGCATCTTCGCCGGTACTTTTTCGCAGGGAAAAGATCACCGTTTGCTGCAAGACGGGTCGGACGGCGGCCAATTTTTCATCGGGGGTGCCGGCGTCGCGACGACGTTGGAAGGCTTGCTGCAACCGTTCGACGATTTCATCGGCTTCGGCGGTTGGCCATTCCGTCGTGGCGGGGAGCGAGGTTTCCACGATCAAAGGGAAACCGCCGGATCCGCCGTCCACCTCGTGGAAGTCGAGTCCCGGTTGGCGGCGAAACGATTCCACCGCCATCAACAAAAACGTCGCCACCGCCAGCAGACCGGTCACCGACAAACTGCGATTCGGATACCGCCGGGCATTGCGGATGCCCATGCGGATGATCGCCGACCAACCGCGACCTAACCGCGAAGTCGGTTGATCTTGGCGCAACCAAGCCCCGAAAACAAGGATCAGTCCCGTCAACCAGGCGAACCCCCCCGCAAAAAAGAACCCCGCTCGGAGCATGGGGTCGCGCAAAAAGCTCGCCAAAGCCACGAGGATGACGCCGGAGACCACGATTCCAGCAACGACTCCGCGAATCGGAAAATGACCCGGTCGACGATTCGGCCCAGTCTCGATCGTCCCTGCGACGCCCGAGAGCAACTGAATCGGGGATCGTCGGGCGAGGTCCGTCGTCGCCCAGCGGATCGTCGCCAGACCGGCAATGGCGATCGCGAAAAATCCGACCGTTAACGAGGTCATTCGCAGATCGAGGATCAGAGCCGAGCGAGTCGACGCATCGGGCCAAATCTGGCGAAGAAGTTCCAGCATCGACTCGGCATAGAGAACCGCGGCGACCAGTCCCAGGAAACCACCGACTAATGTGACGACCAGGCCTTCCATGAGCAGAACGGCTCGAACAAACTGGAGCGGCCAGCCGGTTGCCTGCAACAGCCCGATCTCCCAAGCTCGTCGTTCCAGATTCAAGCGGCTGATCATCGCCACCAATAGCAGCGCGGAGACAATCAAATAGATGCTGAAACCGAGGAAGAGTAAACCGAAATCCTGCCCTCCGACGCTCGCGTTGTTGAAGCGGCTTTTGACATCATCGACTTGGAAACCCGGGGCGGTTTGTCTCAATTCCGTCAAAAGACGATTCTCGAAAAGTGCACGAAATTCGTCAGCATGATCCACACGAGGTAAAGCGAAACGGACGGAGGTGGCGTCACCATGACGACTGGCCCATAATTGTCGACCGGCGGACAGGGTAATATACGCTTTGGGGATCGTGCGGTACTGCCGCCAATATGTTTCGTCAACGGGCTTCATCCGCGAATTGTCGTAGGGAAAGGGGGGCTGCCAATCGCGAACACTCAGCCGGTCGGTAACTCCGGGAAACGACGGGGCTAACTCGGGATTGAGAGCTGCACCCTTGAGTGGCAAGTAGCCGGCAAAGCGAAATGTCGCCGACTGCTCGACAAAGCGGCCGTCCTCCAACTCGGGGCGAAAAAATCGCAGTTCGACCGGAGCCCCCGGTCGCAGTTGACCCAATGGCGAATCCGGCCAGTCAATCAAAATGATTTCATCGTCGGCCAGCTGCGATTCCCCCGCACGCCATGCAAGACCCGATGGCCCCCGTCGATCGACTTCGACGGCAGCCACCAACGAATAGGGAATGGAACGATCTCCAGACCGAATTTCGTTCGCGACGTAGACGAGTGTTGGCGACGCGCGAATCCCGAGTTGCTCAGCGACGCGAAGGCTTGTTTCGGTGAGCTCTCTGTCCAGAATCCCCGTGTGGCTCTCGAGGCTGAGGTAGCCGTACTTCTCGTACCAATGGCGCATCTCTTGCGCCTCCAAATTGCCGTCTTGATTGACGTCCATCGCCTCTGCAACTTTGGGCACGAATTGGCGACGGGCTTCAGCCAGAGAGATCGATCGAGTAAGGGCTTCGCGATCGGGCGGATCGAAATACGGGTGCCGCCCCCATTTCAAGTCGAAATCTATCAATTTTAACCGCTGACGGAGAGACGCGTCGATGGTTTGACGATCGCCTTGCGCCACGATCAAATTGTGGCCGGTCATTTGTGGATTTGGACCGGTTGTCGAGAGATGGGGGACGTAAGGTGCCAGTCGCTGGCGCAACAGTTCGTCGGGGAGATAAACGTTTCGTGGGGGTTCAAATCCTGGCTGGAGACGCCAACGAGATGCGGAGCGATCATCGTCCAAGATGTCGGCCAGGCGGAGCGTGAGTTCGAGAGTGGTTTGCTCCAAGTCGCGCCGACCAAGTAACGACTCACGGGGAATCGTTGAGGGGACGGCAATTCGAGCAATAAACTCGTCGCCCACGTTCAGTCCGAGTTGCCCCGCGAGTGAACGGGGCATGGCCGGCAAGGCGGTCAGGGTTGGTTCGCCGTCTAGGGTGCTCGGGTCCCAACCGGCGATGAACGCGACTTGTCCGACACGACGCCGATTCGTGGGACCGGCTGACTGAAGCGATCCGGTCAAATAGATCCCACGATAGAAATTGACTTGCTGGGGATCCGGCGTCGCTTGGAAAAACCTCGGTCGATGCAGGGCGACATCGACCCCACTTCGCTGACGATCCGCTTGCCACCGCAGGCTCGCCCGTTGCGCGTCACCGACGAGCAGCGCTCCCGTCAGGACCGCACATGCCACGGCGACCCCCATCGCCACGGCGAAGTGCATTCGTGCATAGAACTGCAAGTTCCGTATGAGTAACTGACGGAAGGTCATCTCTCCATCTCGATCAACTGACCATCGCGCATTTCCAGTCGACGAGGAAATGCCGCCGCCATCTCAGCACTGTGCGTGACGGCCACGAGAATGGTTTGTTCCTGCTGGTTCAAATCGAGCAAAAGCCGCGTGATAACACGCGCGTTGGCACGGTCGAGGTTTCCCGTCGGCTCATCAGCTAAGAGCAAGAGCGGGTGATTGACCAAAGCACGGGCGATGGCCACCCGCTGTCGCTCGCCGCCACTCAGCTCCGCCGGGCGGTGGTCGAGTCTTCCCGACAGACCCACGCGCTCGAGAAGTTGCCTGGCCCAACTCTCGGTCGCATTCAACGACGCCGTCTGCTGGACCACCGTGGGGATCAGCACGTTTTCGAGAACGGTCAATTGCGGCAGAAGGTGATGATCTTGAAAAATGAAGCCGATCCGCGTGTTCCGGAAGTCTGCCAACTCTCGCTCGGACAAAGAAAGCGGATCAATGTCGTCGACGATCAAGCGACCCCGTGTCGGCCGGTCCAAGGTTCCGAGGATGTGTAAAAGCGTACTTTTGCCTGATCCCGATGGGCCCATGATCGCCAAAGCATCGCCGCGAGTCAGGGACAAGCTGATCCCCCGCAACACGGTCAACGACCCATGTCGCGTGGCAAACACTTTATGAAGATCTTCAGCGATCAACGTCATGTTCCGCGCGACCCGGTATTGATTCGAACTCAACAGCCTCTGCATAAAGTTGTAGCGA
Organism: uncultured Gemmataceae bacterium; assembly: GCA_937922175.1. Lineage (GTDB taxonomy): Bacteria > Planctomycetota > Planctomycetia > Gemmatales > Gemmataceae > CAKZUU01. The sequence continues at coordinate 4,780 of CAKZUU010000023.1, read as the reverse complement.
CGATGCGTGGGGGTTAAGCGTAAGGGATGGAATTCCTCCCTCCCGGCCATCTGCGATCCATCTTTTAAATACCTGATATAAAAACACTTAGGGAAATTTTGAAGTTTTTAGAGATGAACGGCATCATGGTTGCCCTCACGGGGAAAGGATTCGTGCTTCAACTGCTCTCCCCAGTTTAGAGGGCCGATCCGTGCGTGGCTTGACGCTGTCGCTTCTCATTGTCGTTTCACTCAGTTCGACGACCAGTCTCATGGCGGATGAACCCGCCGCACCACCACCAGCCCCGTTAGCGACGACGGAACTGGACAAAGCAGACATGGCCTGGATGCTCGTCTCAACGGGCTTGGTCATGTTGATGATTCCGGGGCTGGCGCTGTTTTATGGCGGGATCGCCCGGCGGAAGAACATTTTGGGTACGATGATGCACAGCATGATCGCGCTGAGCGCGATCGGAGTGTTGTGGGTCTGCGTCGGTTACTCGCTCTCTTTTGGTCAGAGTTGGGGCGGTTGGATCGGGTGGTCCTCGGAGTTGTTCGCCCTGCATGGGGTTGCTCCGAATACGCCTTTCGCGAATACATCGATCCCGGTGTATCTGCACTGCATGTATCAGGGGATGTTTGCCATTATCACACCCGCGTTGATTTGCGGGGCCATTGCCGAACGGGTCCGATTCCTGCCCTATTGTCTTTTCATCATGTTGTGGTCGCTTTTGGTGTACTGTCCGTTGGCCCATTGGGTCTGGGCGATCGACGAAAAGGGAAGTGCGGTCGGAGTCCTTGGCGCGATGGGGGCATTGGATTTCGCTGGCGGAACTGTCGTTCACATTGCCGCGGGAGTCTCGGGATTGGCGGCGGCTCTCATTCTGCGTCGGCGGCGAGGTTACCCCGAACAGGCAATGCACCCGAGTAGTGTGGTGCTGACGCTGTTGGGAGCCGGGATTCTGTGGTTCGGATGGTTCGGTTTCAATGGCGGGAGTGGATTGGGGCTGGGAACGGGGATCGCCGCCAGCGCGTTGACCGTAACGCAGATCGCGGCCGCGGCGGCCGGTGGGACTTGGGTGGTCATCGAATGGTTGCATCGAGGCAAGCCAACTGGGTTGGGGTTCGCAACGGGTGCTGTCGCGGGGCTGGTGGGAATTACGCCTGCCGCGGCTTTCGTCGCCCCGTGGGGGGCGATGGTCATTGGTGTTGTCACGGCAAGCATTTGTTACATCATCGTGTGGTTGAAGCCTCAATTGAAATATGACGATTCCTTGGATGCCTTCGGTGTCCACGGCGTTGGTGGCTTCATCGGGGCGCTGTTAACAGGAGTTCTTTCCAGCGCTGCTCACTACGGCTCGGCCGTCGGTGATCCTTCCATCACCCTCGGGGCACTCGGAAGCGATGGGTCTGACCGATTCGCCCAGGTGGTGGTGCAATTGAAGGCCGCTGTCGGGGCCACCGTTTTCTCGTTCGTCGTGACGGCAGCGCTCGTTAAAATGATCGACCTGACCCTTGGTTTCCACCTTTCCGCCGAAGACGAGCAAGAAGGGTTGGACTCGGCGGTTCACGGCGAGACCGGCTTTGATTTCCGCGGGACTCCCGAGCAAACGACGCAGTCGGCTTTGCCCGAGCCTCGATCGGCATTGATGCCTCCAAACGTCTCGAAGCGCTTCGACATCGCCTTGGAAGGCCTGCCGATCGACGAGGTCATCGCTGCGTGGGGGAGTTTCTTCCAGAGGGCGGATGGCGTCCCATCCAACGAGTTTCGCGATGTCTATCAGCACTTGACAACCGTTAGTGGCAACCGCTTCCGCTTCAGTGGTGGTGATCCGGATCGGCTGGCGCGCAGTTTAACACGTTTGTACGAGGAGCGATTTCCCGGTCAGAAACTGTCGACGCGGGTCGAGGTGTGATCAATGAACTGACGATTCCGGCCCAAGATGAGTCAACGATCTCGGGACGACGTGACGGCCGAATCGTGAGGGATTCGACAATTTTTTTTCACGCTTCGCTTGGAGATATATGAAATTAGTCGTTGCTATTATTCGCCCGGAGCGGCTCGACGCGGTTCAGGCGGCACTGCGGGAACGAGACGTCTACCTGATGACGGTCACGGACGTCCGCGGTTGCGGGCGGCAGGGCGGACATACCGAGTTCTACCGCGGAATGGAATTTCCCGTGCGGCTTCTCCCGAAGATCAAGCTGGAGATTGCCGTCAATGACGCCTTTCTCGAGGCGACCATCGAGGCCATTGTGCATGCCGCCCGAACATCGGCGACGGGGCGGATTGGCGACGGCAAAATCTTTGTCTTGCCGATGGACGATTGCATTCGGATCCGCACCGGCGAACGTGGGAGTGTGGCCATCGGTCCGTAAGGGATGAGACGTGGCCGGCCCGTGACGAACGGTGCCCCTGAGAATTTTGGGCTTTGAATTCCTCTCCCCTTTTTTAAGGATGCTTTTCATGAGTTTGCCAACTTCGCGACAGGTTGCCATTCAAGCGATTGCGCGTGCCGAGTACAAGCTGGATCGCGTGGACTTTCAGAAGGTCCATGCCAAGGACTTGTTCGGTTGTTTGGTCTTCAACGAGGCGACACAGCGAGAGCGTTTACCCAAAAATGTCTATCAAGCGTTGCGTCGGACGATCAAAGAAGGGGCCCCGCTGAATCCCGAAGTGGCGGATGCGGTCGCGGCAGCGATGAAAGATTGGGCCATCGAGAAGGGGGCCACGCATTTTACCCATCAATTTCAGCCAATGACGGGGCTGACGGCGGAGAAGCATGATAGCTTCTTGGTGCCCACCGGGGATGGTCGAGCCATCGCGGAGTTTAGTGGGAAGGAACTGATCCGAGGCGAGCCGGACGCCAGTTCGTTCCCATCCGGCGGCATTCGGGCCACGTTCGAGGCCCGAGGCTACACGGCTTGGGACCCGACGAGTCCGGCCTACATCTTCGAGAATCCGAATGGCTCGACCTTGGTGATCCCAACGGCATTCGTGAGTTGGACTCACGAGGCGCTGGACAAGAAAACTCCTCTGTTGAAGTCGATGGACGCTCTGTCGAAGCAGGCCCTTCGGATTTTGCGACTCTTCGGTCGTTCGGATGTGAAACGAGTTTTCACGACGGTCGGGCCGGAACAAGAATATTTCTTGATCGACAAGAACTTTTATTACGCCAGACCCGACCTCATCAACGCGGGCCGGACTCTCTTCGGTGCGCCGCCGCCCAAAGGTCAGGAGTTGGAGGATCAATACTTCGGCTCGATCCCGGAACGCGTCCTGGCATGCATGGCCGACTGCGAGGCTCAATTATTCAAGCTCGGCGTGCCCGTGAAGACTCGACACAATGAAGTCGCTCCGTCGCAATATGAAATCGCTCCCTCTTTCGAGGACTCGAATCTTGCGACGGATCATCAGATGCTCATCATGGAGATCTTGAAGCGAACGGCACCAAAATATGGTTTGGCCTGTCTGTTGCATGAGAAGCCGTTTGCCGGCATCAACGGTTCGGGAAAGCACAACAACTGGTCAATGTCCACCGACACCGGTGAAAATCTGCTCGAACCCGGCAGCACACCGCATGACAACGCCCAGTTCTTGGTTTTCTGCGTCGCGGTGATTCGTGCCGTCTCCCGTTATCCGGAACTTCTGCGTGTGGCAGTGGCCTCGGCGGGCAACGACCACCGACTCGGTGCGAACGAAGCTCCACCGGCGATCATCTCCGTGTTCCTGGGCAGCCAACTGCAAGACGTGATCGAGCAATTGGAGAAAGGCACTGCCACCAGCACCAAATCCGGTGGCACTTTGGACATCGGGGTCAGCGTTCTGCCCAAGATACCGCGTGATGCCGGAGACCGGAATCGCACCAGTCCGTTTGCCTTTACGGGTAACAAATTCGAGTTTCGGGCCGTTGGTGCGTCACAGTCCATCGCAGGTCCGAACACCGTGCTGAACACGATCGTGGCGGAGTCGCTGGACTTCATGGCGACCCGGTTGGAAAATGCCGTCCGCGACGGCAAAGACCTCAACACCGCCATCAAGGAACTCCTGCCACCGATCATTCGCGAAAGCAAAAAGATTCTCTTCATGGGCGACAACTACTCCGCCGAATGGTATGCCGAAGCGGAGCGTCGCGGTCTGCCCAACCTCAAGAACACGGTGGATGCTCTGCCCGTCGTGATTCGCAAGGACACGATCGAGTTGTTCAGCAAATACGGCGTCTATAGTGAACGCGAGCTGCAGAGCCGGTTCAATATTTTGTGCGAGAACTACATCAAGACGATCAATGTTGAAGCACGGTTGACCGGTTACATGGGTCGGACGATGATCTTGCCTGCCGCCCTCCGGTACCAGAGTGAGGTCGCGCAAGCGGTGAATACGGTCAAGCAAGCCGGCGTCGATGCGTCGGACCAGGTAGAGTTGTTGCGCCATCTGACAATGGCCATCAGCGATTTGCAAAAAGCGCTGACCAAATTGCAGCACGAAATGGACCATCCCCACGGCGATGTCTATGACCATGCCAAGCACATGCGGGATCGGGTGCTCCCCGCGATGAACGAGGTTCGCCGAACAGCGGATTATCTCGAAACCATCGTTGCCGACGATCTTTGGCCCATCCCGACCTATCGGGAAATGCTCTTCATCAAGTGATTCGCTTCCGCCTGCCGTTTCTCCACTCACAGGTGCCGTTGCTCTCGCAGCGGTGCCTCGGGTGGTAAGCGACGGGGTTGATCATGAGGGGGATCCACGCTCACGAGGACGTTCGTGCCGCATCTTCTGCACCGCGTTCAAAAAGAGAAGA
>CAKZUU010000022.1 GCA_937922175.1 uncultured Gemmataceae bacterium | reverse complement strand
GAGATCAAAGTGAGCAAGGCAGCCAAGACAATGGCTCCCCGATGCCGCAGCGACCAGGCGAGAAGGGCGGCATAACTATTCTCGATCAGGCGCCAAATCGGGCCGGATTTGCTGTTCTTGTGTGAGCCTTCCATTTTCAGGAAGCGGGAACAGAGCATGGGAGTCATCGTGAAGGAGACGCCCATACTGAGCAAAATGGCGAATCCGACGATGACGCCAAAACTGTTGAAAAACCTTCCGACCCGTCCGCCCATGAAGGCGACGGGTACGAAAATCACCAAAAGCGACATCGTGGTCGCGACCACGGCGAGGGCGATTTCGCGAGTCGCCGTCGACGCTGCCTCCCAGCCGGATCGACGGTATTCCTCCATGTGCCGGAAAATGTTTTCATGAACGACGACGGCATCGTCGATGACGATGCCGATCGCCAAGATCAGACCCAACATGGTGATGTTGTTCAACGTGTAGCCCATGAAATCCATCAGGGCGAATGTGGCAATGATCGACGTCGGAATCGCCAGGGTGGCGATGATGGTGGTGCGCCAATCCCGAATGAAGAGCAGAATCGTGAGGCTCACGAGAATCGCCGCCAACACGAGATGCACCTTCACTTCGTCGATGGAGTTTTTGATGAATCGGGATTGGTCGCGGATGATCTCGAAGCGGATGTCGGCCGGGAGCAATGAGGCCAGTTCCTCCAATCGCTGGCGCACTCGATCGACGACTTGCACGGTGTTGGTGCCGGATTGCTTCTGCACGATAAGGCTGACGGCATTATCACCTGGCTGGTTCTTCGCCTCGTCGCGAGAGCGAACCCAGAGTCGGCTGAGGCCGCGCGGCTCCTCGTAGGAATCCTCGACCCATCCCAGATCCTCGATCCGGATCGGTTGTCCATTCCGATTCGCCACGATGAGTCGAGCGAAGTCAGCGGGATTGTCGATGCGGCCCATCACCCGAAGGATTTCCTCTCGTGGCCCACTCGTCACCCGCCCCCCAGGTTGCTCTTGATTCTCGCGAATGAGAGCCCGTCGCACATCCTCGATCGACAGCCGATCGTACTTCAATAGCTTGTTCGGTTCGACGTAGACGTTGATCGCCCGTTGGCGACCCCCGACCATCACTACGGCACCCACGCCCGGCAATGTCTCCAAATTCTCTTTGACTTGTTTCTTTGCGATTTCCGTCACTTCCCGGAAGTCTCGTTTGCCAGAAATCGCAATGGTCATGATCGGGGAAGCGTCCAGGTCGAAGCGGTCGATGATCGGGGGATCGGTGCCGATCGGCAATTGGCTCAAGATCGTTCGCACCTTGCTTTCGACTTCCTGGGCCGCCACCGCGCCGTCTTTCTCGAGCACGAATTGGACGATGACCTGCGAGAAGCCCTCCTTGGTCGTCGAGCGGAGTTCGTCGATCCCGGAGATCGAGTTGACAATCTCCTCGATCGGTTTGGTGATACTCGTCTCCATCTCCTCGACGCTGGCACCGCGCAGAGTGGTCGTCACGCTGACCACCGGAAGGTCGACGTTGGGGAACAGATCGACCCCCAGCCGGGTGTAGGAGACGATCCCCAAGACCACCGGAGCGCAGACCAACATCACGGTGAACACCGGACGCCGAATGCAGATGTCCCAGATCGACATGCGTCTTATTCCCCCCGGAAGCGAAACCGCTGACTCTAAAGCGAATCCCGCCACCCGAATTCAGGGACGGATGGTCACAGGCGTATCAGCGGCCAACTTGCTCTGACCGCTGGTGACGACGAGGTCGCCGGCGGATAAGGCCCCGGTCACTTCGACCCAAATCTCGGGACGGTCATCGCTGCCCAGGGTCAGCCGGGTTCGTGGCTCGACCTGGACCGGGACAGCTGTGCCTTGACGGACGACAAAGACTTTGGTCACGCCGGCAAATCGCACCAACGCCTCCTCGGGGACCGTCAGCGCATCGGCCTGTCTCGCAGTGATGATGTCGACGTCGGCGAATCCGCCGGCCTTGAGTCGGCGGTCGAGATTCGGCACGAGGATCTCGAGCCAAAGTGCCCGGCTCGATCGGTCCACGATGGGCGTGATCCGGGAAACTCGACCAACGAAGACCTCTTGTGGATACGCTTCGACTCGGATTCGGGCTGTCTGCCCGACCTGGACTTCACCGAGGTACCGCTCCGGGACGCTCGTGATCAGCTTCAATGCTTGGTCGATCACGAGTTTGTACGCCACCGTCGATGGAAAGGCACGGATCATCTCGCCTTCGGCCACCATTCGCTGAGCGACGAAAAATTTCGGGGTGATGTTCTCCGGCAAAGACATCAGAGGAGCGAATCCCGCACGAACCGCCTCGATCTGCTCGTTGGAAGGGATCGGAGCACGGACTTTTGTCTCCTCCAACTTCTGTCGCGCTGTCTGCAACGTCGCATGGCGGTACCGAGCGGCGGCCAGGGTCGCTTGCGCTTCGAGGACGGCTTGGTCGCGGGTCGCGGTGGCGACTTCAAAGTCACGCTGTACGCGGTCCATCTCTTCTTGCGACAACGCCTTCGAGGTGTACAGGCTCTTGGCTCGACGATAACGCTGCTCCGCCTCCGTCAAGTCACTTTGGGCACGTACCACCATGGGAACCGCCTCTGCCTTCCAGGCATTATCGGGCAGGTTCTTCAGTCCCAGTTTGGCTAACTCCAAATCCAAAGCGCGCTCGGCTTCCTGCACGGCCAAGCGATAATACGTGTCTTCGATTTCCATCAAGACTTCGTTCGGCTCGATTTCATCGCCGACGTCGCGGAGAACCTTCGTGACGACGCCCTCGATTTTGGGCGTGACGGCGATTTCCGCGATGCCATACAGACTGCCGACCGAATGCACCGTCCGCTCGACCGAACGGGATGTCACCTTCGCGACGGTCACCGGGATCGGAGACGGCGAGGCGTTCGTTCCATCGGCGGCTTGTGCCGTTGACTCGTCACTCGACCGGTTCAGGAATCGAGCTCCGATCAGAGAACCCGAGACGATCATCACCAATCCGACGCCGACCCAGACACGCTGGCGCCAAATTCGGGGGTCCATGAATCATCATCTCCGTGGCGTCGGAGCAGGACACGCCGAAGCCTCGGCCAACCGCCTCTTCCGCTCCCGATCGCTGAGGATGCCGAAACACACAATGTCGAGAATGTCCACCGACTGCGCACGATACGACGCTCGTCGGCGTGTGAAGTAATTGGTGAACATCGTTCCGTACAACAGATCGCTGATGACCGTAATGATCCGCTCCACGGGCACCGCCCGAATCCGACCTTCGGTGATCAGGTCCTGTAGGAGGCTCCGCCACGGACCGATGTTGACGTCGCGATGCTCGAAGTAAGTCGGTTGCCGACGGTCTTTGAACTGGGCGCGTTCCTGGATAATTAACTCAACAAAACCTGAGTTTTTCGAGAAGAATTCGAGATAGGCCGCCATCGCTCCCTCGATCCGCTCCATCGGATCGCGAACACCTTCCAGTCGGGCGTCGATCGCGGACTTGAGTCGACGAATGACCCGATCGACCGCCGCTAGAAACAGCTTTTCCTTCCGAGCGAAGTAGCGATAGACGGTCCCCTTGCCGACTCCCAATTCATTCGCCACCAACTGCACATCGACGTGATGGAATCCTCTCTCAGCGAAGAGCCGAGCGGCAACGTCGAGAATCTCTTCGCGCCGGCGTTCGCGGAGCGAGAGATTGGCCGGGCGGCCCACACGCCGCTTTGAGATGCTGTTCATTCCTTTACTCGCTTCGATCGTCCGCACCATGCGCCACCGCTTCACCGCGCCCAGCATTTGTCGTTGATCGGCCCCATTTTCGGACGGACTGGTCCGTCACCGAATTCATAGTCTTCGTCATTTCGCGCGACAAGGCGCGATGAGTTGCGACGGTCGGTGATGATCGTGACGAGACAGGGGCGACCAATGTCGCGCCGGAGCGGACCGTCTTACTGATTCCGCGACGGACCGCACCGCGGACGGGCACTCCGGGGACCAACCAAGGATGGCGGTTACTTATTCAGCATTTTCTCAGCGATGGCCCAGGTTTCCTCGAACACCTTGCGGAGACGGTGTCCTGAAGGCAATCGCTGCATCACCGGGCGAGCTTCCTTGAGGAGGTTGATGGCCTCCCCGCCCCTTTCCTCTCCCTGCTGAAAAAGGCAGATCGCGAAATTGTGCTTGAACACGGCAATGATCAGATGATCAGCAGTGTATACTTTGGTCGATCTCTTTAAAAGATCACGATAGACGTTTTCGGCGCTCAGGTTATCACCCTGCTTGAGCAGATGATTCGCTTTCATGTTGAGAATATCGACCGTTTTTGGATTGTCCCGCCCGAAAGTCGTCTCGAACATTTCGAGCAAGCGGTCGAGTTTTCTCGTCGTCTCCTCGATTGCATCCGATTCGGTCATTTTCCGTGCAATGATTTGGTGCGTCATAAGAGTTTCTTGGTCCAACGGTCCTAGCACCCGGGCTTGTCGTTCAGCGATGTTTTCCAAGCGATTGATCAGATCCGGAATCGGCTCGATTCGCGATCGAAGATCGATGAGCAGCGTTTCCGCGTGGAGGTGCCTGCTTGGATTCACTTTCGCCGCGGCGCCTCCGTGCATCGATGACATTCTGGAGGCAATGGATGGCCTCATCAACTTTGTCGGCCGAATAATGGACTTCGGCCAAATGGTAGATCGCGTCGATCGTGTTGGTATGATCGGGACCCAACATCTCTCGGTTGATCTCTAACGCCCGACGGGCATGAGCAGCAGCAGGCTCCAACTTACCAAGCAAGAGATACGCCTTGACCAGCGTGAGTCGAAGTGCCGCCTCGACGAGCGGTTGGTCAGCGAGTCGACCCTCATTGATGGTACTGGATGTCCGATCGATTAAGGAGATTAGAGAAATGTTAGGATCGGGAGGCAAACCGACGATCTGTTGTTCAAGCACGTCCATCTTTTTAAAGAGATCTGTCGAGATGAAATTGGCTAAGGCACGATGGACAGCAGCCTCATTCTCCGCGCGGCGTTCAGCCTTCACTTCTCGAATCCAACCCGCCATGCTGACAACCAGACTGACGATCAACACAACCAGAGACAATACAGCAACCGCTACCTTTCCATAATGTCGTCGCACGAATGTGTTCAGTCGATAGATCTTCGAGGGCGGTCGTGCGCTGACCGGTTCATGCTGGAGAAAACATTCCAAGTCCGAGATCAACTCCATGACACTCGCATACCGGCAGTTTCGATCTTTTTCCAAACATTTCATGACAATCCAATCCAAGTCCGTGCTGATCGATTGCCGTGAGGCGATGTTGAGCTGGTTCGATTCTGTAGATCTCTTCTTTCGACCGCGCGAGAGACGCTGACTCGGCCGTTGGGGAACCACTTCGCGGATGGTTCGGGCGACTTCGTCTAAAGAGCCCCGCAATTCGCGCTCACGAGACAACGGTAAATGGCCGCAAAGCAGTTGATATAGGACCACGCCCAGACTGTAAACGTCGGCTCGAATATCGACATCGAGATAGGAAGAGAGGATTTGCTCGGGTGCGACATACTCTAACGTGCCGATCACGACATTTGCAGCCGTATGAAACGTTTGATCCGCTAGCCCATGGTGAAGAACTTTGGCGACTCCGAAATCAATCACTTTGGGAATGGGCCGACCATCGATGATGGTGACCAGAAGATTTGATGGCTTCAAGTCTCGATGGATGATTCCTTTTTGATGAGCGTGATGCACACCTTGGCAGACATTGATGAAGAGCTTCAGTCGTTTTTAAAGATCGAGATGTTCGCGCTCACAAAAATCATTGAAGCGTAATCCTGGCACGAACTCCATCACAAAGTAGGGCAGCTCGGAAGGTGTCATGCCGCCGTCGAAGATTTTCGCGATATTCGGATGGTCCATCACACCTAACAACCGCTGCTCTTGCAGAAATCGAGCGACGATTTGGTGAGAATCCATTCCGGGTTTAATGACTTTGATTGCAACCCGACGGCGGATCGGTTCGCGTTGTTCGGCGAGGTAAACGATACCCATCCCGCCGACAGCGACTCGTTCAAGGATGTGATAGCGCCCGGCGAGAACTTCGCCGATTTGAATCCATTTTTTTGCATCGGTCGGAGCGGAATCGCACTCGTCGGATTGACGATTGGGGTCGTTGGAGGAAGCTTGGGCACTCCGCTTGTGAATGAGAGTGGGTATTGATCGTACGTACTGCAGTAGTTCGGACCGTTTTTCGGGATGGTCGCGGCAGAGTTCCTCTATCACCTTATCAGAGTCGGGTTCAGTCATCAGTCGTTGCCAGAGAAGGTTGATTAGATCATGGTTGAACATCGGAGCTTCCCCTTTTGCGTCGTGAGATCGTCCACGTCAAGGGAATCGGTCGGGGAATTAGGTCGTTCGTCAATCGAGCGTCCGACAATCGTCCAACACCGAGGACGTTGACGTCCGCAACGACGGAATCGGAAAATGGTCCAACGTCGGGAGGAGGTTGGACAGGGAACATAAAATTCCGGAGGAACAGGCGGTGTTTGATCTGTCTTCGGCGTGGTCTGTTCACAAGCCGCAAGGGTCGTGGAGGTCGTGAAAGGTGCGTCTAATATGTTCTCTCCCACGACGACGGTATAACTTGCGTTACAAATATAGTGACTCACGATAAGATTTGGCGCATCCGAACAGCAGAGTCGAAAAACATCGACTTCCTGATTGTTCGACTTTTTGAGTCGGATCTTCAATTTGATGTTTTCGATGAGTGTCATCGAGATGATTTGCACATGCCCAAGGAATTCGCGCTGCTTCTCGGGAGGTGGCGGACTGGGCGGGTCCTCGAGTTTGGTATTTTGCGCTGTCGCCGGAGTGAATGTAGCGAGGAGGATGAGGACCAAGGCAGCCGAGGCGGAGCGGGCGGACATAGATATCTTCGAAAAGTAAGAGATGTCGATCCAAAGTGCATGGGGACGTAGCCGAGAACGGGCCCGTCTTCTGATGAGCCGAACAATGGACCGACGAGTTGTTCGGCGGGGATCAGTGGCAGTCACTGGTCCAACGGCTGAAGCATGATGTTGCGATAGGCAACGGGTCCGTGATCGCCTTGCAGCATCAGCGGGCCACGGGGTTTTTCACGCCCCGTCAGACCGGCTGTCGTCGGCCCGCGCAGTTCGACATTTTCATGAATCAACTGGCCGTTCAACGTCACCTTGACGAAGCGAGCTTGCTGGAGTCGTCGGCCATCTTTCGCGAAGCGGGGGGCGCGGAATTCGATGACAAATTTCTGCCACTCGCCGGGTTTCTTGGCCGCGTTGAGTCGTGGCGGGGCATGATCATAGATGCCGCCCATGTCACCGTACTTCAACTCGCGTCGGCCGTAACTGTCCAGCACTTGCACTTCGTATTCGCCCATGAGGTAGATGCCGGAGTTTGAACCTTGAGGGACCATCACTTCAATTTCGAGCCGGCAATCGCCGAACTCGGCCTCGGTGAAAATATTGATGCCGCCATTGTCGCTGTTGACCAAAGCGCCATCGGAACCCACCGGTTGAACGACAAGCTTGCCCGAATGGGTGGGCGCGAGGGAGGGTTGGCCCACGGTCCAGCGATTTCTGGTCGCGTCGCCGTGCAGCTTCCAGCCGGTCAAGTCTTTGCCATTGAATAAACGGACGGGTTCAGCCGCTGCCATCGGGCTGACGAGCAAACCAAGCACGATCAAGGCACGAATCATTTCACGCTACCTCAGGAGAGGGCCGGTACGAGCATGCCGAGCTGAGCCGGCAGCAAGCTGGTGGCATTTCGTCATGGTTCGGTCACATCGCACTGCCGGGCCTGAAGAATTTCGCCCGTCGTATCATCCTGGACCAAGGCGATGACTTTGAGCCGCCGCAGCTCCAAAGGTCGTCTCGGTTGAGGAAACGGTCGTTGCTCTTTCGCGAAGGACGTCAAGTATTGGTCGAGTTTCGTTCGGAGCTCCGCGACATGGATCGAAGAGTTATGCCGAAACGAGGGCATCTGAAGCGCCACGCCCTCGGGGCCGCCCGGCATGGCGCGGACGACGTGATGGTGAAAGCGGATCGAATTATTGCCCGCGAAACGGATTTCGTCTTCGATCAAAAGCAACCGCAATTTCCAGTCGGATGGAGGATCCTTTTTGCTCCCCGTGACTTCGACGCTGATGTCGATGTCGTCGGCGTGTCGAGCGGCCTGGAGGTTGATGCGGAGTTCGGACGAGTTTTCCGACAGATCATCAATGACGCGGCGGTATTGTTTGAATTTTGCCTCGGAGGAGGCCATCGGGCCGCCACCGCCGGCTTGAGGTTGACCGTTGAACAGCGAGGTCGGTACGCCACGGACCTGGTCGCTGAACTTCTGGCGATAGTAGTTCCACCGGGCGAGGGTGTCGGGGTTGGTCATCGGGTCAGGGCCGGGTATGTGCACGTGGTACTGCACGAGAATCAGATCTTCGGACTTGTAAGCGTGCATGAGAGCATCAAAGGCGACATCAGCGGCGACGCACGGAGGACATTGCGCCCCGGTGAACAACTCGAGGACGACGACGCGATTGGCGTTTTTGTCCTTCCGTCCAGCAAATGGATCCGGCTTGAAGGGCGGAACCTTGGCCAAATATTCTTCGTCCAGCTTGTTTTCGATGGTCTCGAGTTTTGCGGCGATGGTCGGAGTGTCGGCGGAGCGGCCGCTCTTTTCCAGGGCGATTTGATACACGGCCAAGCAGCGGCTTTGGATCGCCAGCGGATGGTCGTCGGACAAGGCGTCGGCGGAAATCTGGGCGGCGTTGAGGGCCGACGCCACGAACTCCGGGCTGTTGATGAATATCTCGGCCAGCGACACCAACGAGGCGACGAGGAACCGCGGCCCATAAGGTTCGGCGTGCCGGCGAACGGTGGCGACGATCAGGTCGGCCTCTTCGGCTGTCAGTTTCGCGCTCGTCGCGGACCGGGCCAAATTCAGGGCGGCATCGGCCGCTGCCAGATGGTTCCCGTGCTTGGTCAGCGTTTCGCGGAACCATTGCGGGACCTTCTCGTCGCGCTCCCGGGACAGAGTCAGGGCCTGTTGCTGCAACTCTTTTCGCTTCTCTTCGTCCTTTTCTTGTCGAAGCTGTGACGAAAGCTGGGTCAGCTGAGCCATCAGTTGCCGAATCTGCTGCATCGGTTCTGGCTGAGGCTGCTGACGAAGCAATTCTTCCGACGTCAACTCCCTTTTCGTCGTGGCGATTAATTTGGAACGGAGGCGGAAGCGATCGTCGCCGCCGACCGGCCCGGTACTGCCCAAAATCAGCTTCGGGTCCGATCCGATCACGCCGACAAATTCGACCTCGGTTTCCACCGGGCGCTGCGACGCTTGCAACCGCTGACGGAAGCGAAACGAGATGGTTTTCTCCGTCACGCGGAGGTCGGACACCGAGGCGTCACTGCTCCCCGGAGTGAACACAACCTTGACCGTGGGTTGGCCGTCGTTTGTCTGGAATTCCAGAATCGCTTGGACCGATTCGATAGCGGGGTTAACCGACACGAGTTGCCACAAGCCGTCCAACGGGGGATGAGCACCCAGGGCGGCAACGCTGATCCAACTAGTGGCCCATGTGAGGAGGACGCGATTCATGAATAGATCCTCGACCTGACCCGAATCGTCAAACCTGACGGTTGCAGCTAAGCCTCAGCTTACGATCTCGGTGTTTTCCCCACCAGTAAAAATCGCGAAGTAAGGTTCGTTTCTTTCAGCCGGGCAGGCCCGGATCTGGGTGGCGACCCGTCCGGCGAATCCGATCGGTCAGTGGCCGCCATGCAGTTCCACCACGTCTCGATCGTGCAGGACGTGGTCTCGACCGACCGATTGGCCATCGTAAACTCCGGTGCCCCAGATCCGTGCTGACTTGAGGTGTTCGGCGAGATCCTTGTGGACGCGTGCCGCGAAATCGGCTACCGTACTCCCCGCCGGCAACGTGAACGGCGCGGTCATGTCAGGTGGCTTCCCCGGGGCCTTCGCATAAACGCGAATGACATTCAACGAGCGGTACAACGCCGTGCGCAAATCCTCCATCCCCTGACCATGCTCCGCCGAAAAAGCCTGGATCGGAAATCGCTCAGCGAACATCTCGCGCAACACCGTCAAGCGATCTTCTGCCCCCTCGGCGTCGATTTTGTTCGCGCCCAGAATCGTTCGGGTGTAGCGGACGCTGGGATCGCTTGGTTCCCGGGGGGGCGACCCGGTCAGGATCGTCTTGACCGACGCCAGCTTGTCGATGATGGCCTCGGCCGCAAACGGCCCGTCATCGTCGGCCAAGTCCACCATCAGCAATGCAGCATCCGTGGCGCGGACCAAGCTCGCCAAATAAGGCTCCAGGAAGTCGGCGGTGATCGGTGGCGTGTCCACCAATTGTATGTGAACGTCTTCCCAGTCCATCATGCCGACGTGCGGTTCGTGTGTGGTAAACGGGTAAGGAGCCACCGCCGGTTTCGCCTTCGTCAGCCGGCACAGCAATTGACTCTTCCCGACATTGGGCGCTCCCAGCAGCATGATCTGTCCCGCACCCTGCTTGGGAATCTTGTAACTCACACCCGATTTCTTATTCGTTTGACGTTCTCGGTCGCACTCCTTTTTCGCCTGACTGATTTTCTGCTTGATCTCCGCTTGCAACTTTTCACTGGCTTTGTGTTTGGGCACCTCACGCCACATCTTTTGCAAGGCAGCGAGTCTCTCCTCCGCCGTCTGTGCTCGGCGATACTCCTCCTCCGCTTCGTGATACTGCGGTGTCAGATTAACCGCCATGTTCGTACCTCCGCGACGCTCTTGCTCAGATGAAAGCCCCGTGTCCCGACGGGGAGTCCCCAAATCCCGACACCTGAAAAAGGGCGACGTGCTTCTCCCGAATGTCTTGTCGCCTCCGCGGGCCTGATGATCGTCTCCCGCCCCTTCTCGAATCCACCGCACGGATCGTTCACCCATCGGCCCTTGATTCGTCCGAAACCTCCTGTGGTTGTCGCCGTCGTGCCGGGGCTTGGTACGCATCCCGAGGTGACAGCGGCCCGGATCTCTCTCAGCGTATACAATACAAAATTTCGGGTATCCAACGGGTCTTTGCATCATGAACTTGACCTACAATCCCAATTTTCCCAGTGTCGAAGACCTGCGCGAACGAGCGAGACGACGAATTCCTAAATTCGCCTTTGAATATCTGGATGGCGGTTGCAATGAAGATATTAATCTACGGAAGAATACGGAGGAGCTGCGTCTCGTCGAACTCAAACCGCTTTATTTGGTGGAATACCAACCGCCATCTCTGAGAACCGAATTGTTTGGTGAGGAATATGAGGCGCCCTTTGGCATCGCGCCGGTTGGGCTTCAAGGATTGATTTGGCCGGGGTCGCCAGAAATTCTCGCACGCGCCGCCACTCAACATAACATCCCCTTCATTCTCAGCACCGTTTCGACGGCAAGCATTGAGCGGATCGGGGAGATAACGCACGGTCGTTTCTGGTATCAATTGTATCACCCCAAAGATGAGGCGATCCGCAACGATTTATTAGATCGGGCCTATGCTGCCGGCTGCCGAGTTCTCGTGTTGCTTTCCGATGTGCCAACGTTCGGCTTCCGCCCACGTGATATTCGGAACGGTCTGGCGATGCCTCCACGGATGACACTTCGGAATGTAATGCAAATGTTCGTTCGGCCATGTTGGATTTGGCATACATTGGTCGAGGGAAAACCTAACTTCGCCACGATGGAAAAATATATGCCCAAGAAAGGGATGACGATCAAGCAGCTCGGAGCGTACATGAATGCGACGTTTTCAGGCCGACTCAACGAAAGCCGGGTCGCATCGCTCCGGGATCGCTGGAAAGGAAAGCTGGTGATGAAAGGGGTTGCCAGCGAAGAGGACGCCGAGTTGTGTGTCCGACTCGGGCTGGATGGGATCATCATTTCCAATCATGGCGGTCGGCAAATCGACGTCGGCGAATCGACCATTCGCTCGCTGCTGGCGATTGCACCGAAGTATCGCGGTAAGATCCGGGTGATGATTGACAGCGGCTTGCGGACCGGGCCGGACATCGCGCGAGCCTTAGCGTGCCAGGCCGAATTCGCCTTTTTGGGGCGTACCTTTATGTATGCGGTGGCGGCGTTGGGTCGGCAGGGGGGGGATCATGCCATCGCGATGTTGAAGGTGCAACTGAAACAGGTCATGGAGCAGCTTTGCTGTTCGCGAGTCGCGGACCTGCCGCGGCACTTGCTCCGAAAGCCAGACTAGATCAAACGTGCGAATCAACGAGAGAGGAGGAATTGCAGGGCTGCGCGAAAGCGGTCATTAAATCGCCCTCGTCGACTCACGGTCGCAGGGAGTTTATCCGAAGCCGGATCCGAGGATGTGCTGTACCGCTGGAAATTCGAGGAGGTCGGGAAGTCGGCTCGATGTCTCCTCGCGGGGGAGCTAGACGCTTCGCTCGGAGCGGGGACGGGGATGCGCCCGATCGGACTGCCGCGGTATACTGACACGTGGGAGGTGTGGGAGTCACGCCGGGGGTGGATTGAAGATCCCTGATTCAGGAATGCTGCCATGGGGTACGTCCGGTCGTCGATGATGGTCGTGCTGCTCGCTGTGGGCGTGGGAGCGGCGGGTGAACCGGTCTCGTCCGAAGCGGTCCGAGGTGTCTCGAAGGAAGCGACGGAGGGCCATTGGGCGTTTCGTCCGATCCGGCCTCCTGATTTGCCCCGGGTCCGCGATGCGGCTTGGGTGAGAAGCTCGGTGGACCCATTTGTCCTCGTTGCACTGGAATCACGGGGATGGCGGCCATCGCCGGAAGCAGATCGACGGACACTGATACGGCGGGTGACGCTCGGTTTAACGGGATTGCCTCCCACCGCTGAAGAGGTCGAGGAATTTGAACAGGACCCTCGGCCCGACGCCTACGAACGGCTTGTCGAACGCCTACTCTCGTCACCCGCCTACGGGGAACGGTGGGCGCGGCATTGGCTCGACGTGGCTCGGTATGCGGACTCGAAAGGTTATGTGTTTCGGGAGGATCGGCGCTATCCTTTCTCCTATACCTATCGCGATTATGTGGTGACATCTTTCAACGAGGACCTGCCTTTTGATCGGTTCATCATGGAGCAGCTGGCGGCCGATCGACTGGTTGGAGATCACAAGAAATCGTTGGCAGCGATGGGGTTTTTGACGCTGGGACGCCGCTTTCTCAACAACATTCACGACATCATCGACGATCGAATCGATGTGACCATGCGCGGCTTGATGGGACTGACCGTCGGCTGTGCGCGATGTCACGACCATAAGTATGATCCGATTCCGATGAGTGACTATTACTCGCTGTATGGCGTTTTCGCCAGTTCCGTTGAGCCGAAAGAATTGCCCGTCATTGACGAGAACAGCGACGACCCTCAGGTGAGGGAATTTCAAGCGAAGCTGGCCCAATTAAAAGCGGAATTGGAGAAGTTTGAAAAGGAGAACGAGAAAGGGCTCCGCGAGGGTGACCGAGTCCTGCGGGAGAAGCGAGTCGAGTTAAAAAACAAAATCGACTCTCATCTCGCGAATCATCCTGGTTCGCCGCCTCGGGCCATGGTGCTGTACGACAAGGGAGAGCCGGTCCAACCTCGCGTCTTCTTGCGGGGCAATCCAAATCAACCCGGAGAGGCGGTGCCTCGGCAGTTTTTGCAAGTCGTTGCGGGGGAAGAGAGGAAACCTTTCACCGAGGGGAGCGGCCGACTCGAGTTAGCCCGAGCGATCGCCAGTCCCGACAATCCATTGACGGCGCGTGTGTTGGTCAATCGGGTTTGGGCATGGCATTTCGGTCGAGGCCTGGTCGATTCACCAAGCGATTTCGGAGTGCGGACTCCTCCGCCCTCGCACCCGGAACTATTGGATCATTTGGCGTCTCGATTCATTGCCGAGGGATGGTCGCTGAAAAACCTCCATCGTTGGATTGTCTTGTCGAACACATATCGGCAAAGTTCTCAATCTGCTGCGGATCACCCCGGGGCGTCGGCCGACCCAGAAAACCGGTGGCTGTGGCGGATGAACCGCCAGCGACTGGATTATGAAACGATGCGCGACAGCATGCTGTTCGTCGCTGGGCGACTGAATCGAAAAATCGGTGGGCCGGCAATTGCCCCCAACCGATCGCAACTGGAGAATCGCCGGACCATCTACGAGTTCATCGATCGGCAGAACCTTTCCGGCGAGCGGCGGATGTTCGACTTCGCCAACCCCGACACCCATTGTCCCCAGCGTTTCACGACCACCGTCCCTCAGCAGGCGCTTTTCTGGATGAATGATTCATTTGTCGAACAGCAGGCGGCCGCGCTGGCGAATCGAGCGACCGGCACCACCGAGGCCGATCGCTTGGAACGGCTGTTCCGGTTCGCGTATGGCCGTCGGCCCCGGCCGGAAGAACGCGCCTTGGCCGCCGACTTCCTGCGCCAGGAAGAGTCGCCCCAACGTTGGGTCCGCTTGGCCCAAGCGCTTCTCGCCAGCAATGAGTTTGTCTTCGTCGATTGATGGCTGAATCCTGGCCGAAGGCGGGTCTCCCCCGAGCAGGCGTTCGGCGGGGACAAGTCGTCAATCAGGGGCGAGTCGCTGCTCGATCTCACCGCGATCCAGTCCTGCGATCAGTACCTGCTTATCGCGACCGGTAGTGCCGGACAGCAGCGTCAGGCGTGATCGAGCGATGCTCAATTTTTTAGCGAGGAAATGGAGCAGCGCTTCGTTGGCTTTGCCATCTTCGGGTGGTGCCGACACGGAGATTTTCAATGCATTTCCGTGCAGACCGCGAATCTCGGTCCGGCGAGCTTTCGGTTGTGCTCGGATGGTGAGGATCCAACCATCCGCATGAGGTGTCAACGCGATCATTGAAAAAGACAACCCTCGAACAAGGCTGAACCGACGCGTACCATGGTCGCGCCTTCCTCGATGGCGACTTCAAAATCCTGAGTCATGCCCATCGACAGTTCGGCCAGGGAGCCGACGAGAGGGAAATCCCCGCGCCATTGATCGCGAAGCCGCCTCAATTCACGAAAAACGGGCCTTACCTGTTCGGGATCCGCGCTGAGGGGAGCCATCGTCATCAGACCGCGGAGGGACAATTGAGGAAAGCGAGTCGTAAAACGCGCCAAGACGGAAGGAACGTCGGAGGGGGCGAAGCCCTGTTTGGCCGACTCGCCACTGACGTTAACCTCCAGCAACACGGGAACCGGGCGATTTTGTTGGCTGGCGGCCGCCTGAATCGCAACGAGGAGCCGCTCGCTATCGACCGAGTGGATCAGAGAGGTCAGAGGAATCGTGGAGTCAACTTTGTTCCGTTGCAGATGACCAATCAGGTGCCAGCGGACGTCGGGAAGGGCGCTGGCCTTGTGCCAAAGCTCTTGGGGCCGACTTTCTCCGAGATCGCGGATGCCCAACTCCGGCAGTCGGGCCGCAACCTCCACGGAGACGTATTTGGTGACGGCGACGAGGGTAACATCCGAGGCCGAACGTCCCGCCCGCTGGCAAGCCGCCTCCATTCGTCGTCGCACCGCGTCCACGTTGGCTTTTAAACGATTGAGGCTCTGAGAGGAAGTCATGGGGATTGGCCTTGCACCGGTTCGTTCAAATCGCCGTCTGTAAGATATTGTCTTCCGGTGCGAGCAAATTTCGAGACAGGAGGCGAACATGGCTGACGTGAGCGCGTTTCGTGCTCATCGCTATGACCTGGGCAGCGTGGGTCCCTTGAGCGACGTGGTATGTCCCCCCTACGATGTGATCGACTCGACCTTGCAACAGGCCTTGTATGAGCGCAGCCCCTTTAATCTCATCCGCCTGGAATTGACAAAAGACGAAGCGGGCGACAACGACCGCGTGAATCGGTACACGCGAGCGACCGCGCAGTGGCGCGATTGGCTCTCGGCCGGCGTCATCAAGCAAGATTCGGCACGAAGTCTCTACGTGTACCACCAAGAGTTCGACATCGAGGGCAGGTCGTTGACCCGCAAAGGATTCTTCGGCCGCGTGCGTCTCGAGCCGTTCGGGCAAGGGGTGATCTTCCCGCACGAGGAAACGCTGTCGGGACCGAAAGCCGATCGCTTGAACCTGCTCAAGGCGACGGGGACGCAGTTCAGCCCGATCTTCGGGCTTTACCCGGATGAGTCGTGTGAGGTGCAGGAGATTCTCGAAGTCGCCATCCGCCGAGCCTTGCCGATCGAAGCGGTCGATCATCTGGGCGTCAAATCGCGGTTGTGGCCGGTCACGGATCAGCATGTCATTAGCCAGGTCGTCGGCCGGATGGGGCCTAAACCGATTTTTATCGCCGACGGACATCATCGTTATGAAACCGGGTGTCGTTACCTCGACGAATTGCAAGCCTCCGGCGAAGTCGTGCGCGACGACCACCCGGCGAGGTTCATCCTGATGAATCTGGTGGGGATGAGCGATCCCGGATTGCGGATCCTCCCCACGCATCGGCTCGTCTCCGGGTTGGGCAGCATGACGGCGGAACAATTGCAGGCTCGCCTTTCGCCGCACCTCCAGATGGAGCGAGTCGGTCAAGGAATCGAGGCGGCTCGTGCGGTGTGGGCACGGATCGAGACAGCGGGCCAGCAGAATCTCTTCGGATTCGGCACCACCAGTGATGGCGTCTGGCAAGTGGGTTGCTTCACCAATCACGCCTTGATGGCTCAGCTCGCCCCCGAGCACACGGATGACTGGCGCAGTCTGGGCGTGGCCATTTTGCACGTCGCTGTTCTCGACCATCTCTTGGGCGGCCAAGGGAGGTGTCAGTATGTTCATCTGCTTCAAGAGGTGGACGAAGCCGTGACGCAACGGAGTTGCGATTTGGCCGTTCTCGTCGCTCCGGCGACGATGGGCCATGTCGAGCGGATTTCACGCCATCTTGAAAAAATGCCCCCCAAATCGACTTACTTTTACCCGAAAATTTTGAGCGGGATGCTATTCTACAGTTTGAAAAACGTGTGATTATCGGTCGCGCGAGAGTGTTGTCATGAGGGCGCCGACAACCCAAGCATCGCATTCCAATTTGTCGACTGACGGCGCGTACCCCGTCGGCCTGAGTTTCGATGTTGAGGAGCACGATCGCATCGAGACGGCCGCGCACCTGAGTGTGGGCGCGGAGTTGAAAGAGACTTACGCTCGACGAATGGAGGACACGACGAACTGGCTTTTGGATCAGCTGGGCGCCAGAGGGATTCGGGCGACGTTTTTCGTCGTGGGGCAGATCGCGCGTTCGCATCCGCGCTTGGTGCGGCGGATGGCCGAAGAGGGGCACGAAGTCGGTAGCCACAGCTGGGAGCACAAGCGGGTGCATCAGTTTGATGCGTCGAGCTTCCGGGAGGATCTGCGGCGAAGTATGGACGCCTTGTCCGAGGTGACGGGGCAACCGGTCGTGGGTTTCCGGGCGCCGACGTTCAGTGTCGTGCGTCAGACATCCTGGGCGATCGATGTTCTCGCCGAGGCGGGGTTGCTCTACGACTCGTCGATCTTTCCGGTCCGACACGATCGCTATGGGGTTCCAGAGGCGCCCCGGTCGGCATTCATCGTGGAGGGAGAGCGGAACGAGCTTTTGGAACTGCCATTGCTCACGCTGCGCGCTTTGGGTCAGAACCTGCCGGTTGCGGGGGGTGGGTATTTTCGTTTGTTTCCGCTGGCGGTGATGCAGCGAGGGATCCGACAAGCGGCGCGACGGAGCCACTCGCCCGCGGTGCTGTACTTTCATCCATGGGAGTTTGATCCGGATCAGCCACGACTACCGTTGTCTCGGCTGTCGCGATTTCGGACCTATGTGGGGGTCAAACGGACGCGCGGTCGGCTCGTGAAACTGCTCGACGGGTATCAGTTCACGCCGATGCGCGAGCTGGCCCAACAGATCGCCCAGAAGCGGGACGAATTGCCGCGGTTCCGTTTGGCGTCGAAATGAGCAGGGCGACCAAAGGTGATGGCTCGCAGACGGGCAGGGGGAGTTCTTGACTTTATCGTCGTGTTTAGCTAGCAGAATTCTGGTCGGCGAAGATCTGCTAGGATGATAGCAATGATTCGTGCGGCGACAGATCGTGGGCTGGAAATGAGACACCGATGGTGTCGGGCGGTGTTCGCGAGTTTGGCGGCGGTCGCGTTTCTGTTTCCTTTGGGCGGAGCGGTCGAAGGTAGTGGGAGTACCTGGCCACTGCCGACAGAACCGCGAGAGGAAGACGAGAAGTCGCCGGCGGAAGAAGGGACTTGGGCGGTCGTGTCGAAGGCCTGGAGCCGCAGCTTGGATCGCCGGGTCGGACTTTCGCCGCGGCAGATGTTCGTCCGTCGGTGGGGAAGCCTAGAAGACTCGCGCCGAGTCCTCGAGTTGTTTGCCGACTTGCCCAATCAAATCCGAAACGGGATGGGCGTCCCGTTACGCTGTTAACAGTCGGGCGAAATCACGATGAATTGGTGGGAATTGACCTGAGCCGCTCGCGCGACGTGGGCGGTGTGTCGTCCGGGTGATGGAGGCCGATCATGCAAAAGCTCGTCGAAGGGGTCCATCGCTTTCATTCCGAGACATTTCGCCATCAACGGGAATTGTTCGCCCGGCTGGCGATGGGTCAGAGTCCTCAGGCCCTTTTCATCACTTGCAGCGATTCGCGGATCAATCCGAACCTGATCACTCACACGGATCCGGGGGAACTTTTCATTGTCAGGAATGTGGGGAATATCGTCCCGCCGTATGGAGCGTGTGATGGGGGTGAGGATGCAGCGATCGAATACGCACTGGAAGTACTCGGGATCGAAGACATTATCGTTTGCGGGCACACCGGTTGTGGGGCGATGCAGGGCCTGTTGGATCCAAGTCGCATCGATCGTCTCCCTTCCGTCCGACGCTGGCTGCAACATGCTTCGTCGACGCGACGGATCGTCGAGTGTCTCTATACGCATTTGCAGGGAGATGATCGGCTGACGCTGGCGGCGGAGGAAAACGTGCTGATGCAATTGGAGAACCTGCGGACGCATCCGGCGGTCGCCGTCGGCCTGGCCGCCGGACGACTGAAGCTTCACGCTTGGATGTACAAGATCGCCACGGGCCAGATCTTCGCTTACGACGCCCATCGAAGTCAGTACGTGGACCTGGCGGAGGCCAATACGGCTCCGCCGAGTGTTCCCTCTCTCGCTGAACGAACCGCGCACGCGGTGAAGGCACCACCTGCCCACGCATGAGCGGGCGAGGCTCGGCTCTTCGAAGGGGGGGAATTGATTCACGGACAGATCGCCCACCTAGGAACGGTTATCGAGGCCAGGGTGACTTGCATGGCAAACACGTCAGGTGCGGACCAAAAAAATCTGCGACTCTCGGAGTCATGGTGGGAGGTCTTTCGAGCGGACCTGATCGCGTCCGTCATTGTTTTTCTCGTCGCTTTGCCATTATGTTTGGGCATCGCCGAGGCCTGTCAGGTCCCTCCGGCACTCGGATTGATCACGGGAATTATCGGTGGCTTGGTCGTCGGGGTCTTAGGGGGGAGTCCATTACAGGTCAGCGGTCCGGCCGCCGGTCTGATTGTGTTGACCCGAAGCGCCATTGAACCGTATCGCTCGGGGGATGAGCCAGGTCAAGCGTTGGCGGCCCTGGGCATGGTGTTGCTGATCGCCGGGCTGATCCAAGTCGTGGCGGGACTGCTTCGTTTGGGACCGTGGTTCCGGGCCGTCGCTCCCGCTGTGATCGAGGGGATGTTGGCGGGAATCGGCGTTCTCATTGTGTGCAGTCAGTTCCACATTTTGCTCGACTTGAAATCGCATGGATCGGGTGTTGCCGATTTGGTCAAAATTCCCGAGTCGATCTCGCGAGCGTTGGTTTGGGGATCCCAGCCGAATCGCGCGTTGATGATCGGCGCATTGTCATTGGCCGTCATCGTTTTTTGGAAATCGTTGGTCCCGCCAAAGTGGCAGTTGCTTCCCGCCCAATTGCTCGCGGTCGTTTTCGGCACGTCCGTCGCGGCACTGCTCGGTTGGAACCTCACGTCGGCCTCCGGCGAAACTCTGATTCGAGTCATTCGTTTGCCAGATCGGCTGTGGGAGGCGGCGACTCTCCCCAATGACTTCAGTCTGTCTCTGCTCGCGGACCCCACGATCTGGAAATGGGGAGTGACCATTGCCCTGGTCGCCAGCGCGGAGACATTGCTTTGCGCGACGGCCGTCGATCAAATGCACAGCGGTCCGCGAACTCAGTACAATCGCGAACTCGCGGCCCAAGGAATCGGCAATTCGCTGTGCGGTCTGTTGGGTGCCTTGCCGATGACCGGAGTGATCGTGCGTTCGGCGGCGAACGTGACCGCCGGCGCGCGAACACGGGCATCAACAATTCTGCATGGCGTGTGGCTGCTGGTTTTCGTCATGCTGATGCCCGACTTGCTCCGCTTGATCCCCGTCTCATGCTTGGCCTCGATCCTGGTGTACACCGGCGTCAAACTGGTCGATTTTCACCACGCCCACAAACTCTTTCATTTCAGCCGAGGCGAGTTCTTGATCTACCTGGTGACGCTGATCACGATCGTGACGACCGACCTTTTGACGGGGGTGATCGCGGGGATCCTGCTGTCGGCCGTCAAACTGCTGTACACGTTCAGCCATCTGCACATCAGTTTGGAGAGTCGCCCCGGAGAGCAGGCGGTTGTTTTGAGACTGGAGGGTGCCGCGACCTTTGTTCGATTGCCGAATCTGGCGGCGGCACTGGACAATATTCCACCGAGCATCGAGCTTCACGTGGACTTTGAAGGACTGACCTACATCGATCATGCCTGTCTCGAATTGCTGATCAATTGGGACAAACAACACCGAGCCGCCGGAGGCGTGTTGGTCATCGATTGGGGCAAATTGCACGCACGATTTCGGCAGCCGGTCTTCGCCGATCGGGGCCGGGAAATGACGGACTCGTTGCTGTCATCGTGAACCGAGAAACGTCGCTCTTGACGGGGGTCTGGGCGCCGGAAGACCGGACATGTTGGCGGTTCATGGTACAACAGTGGGTATGGATCCCATTCGACTGGCGGTGATGCTGAGCGGCAACGGCACCACGCTGCAAAATCTCATCGATCAAATCGCCGAGGGGTTGTTGAATGCCCGGATCGTGCTGGTGATTTCCAGCCGGGCCGACGCCTTCGGGCTGGAACGTGCGCGACGGGCCGGCCTGCCGACAGCTGTGGTCACTCCCAAGGAATTCGCGAGCCCTCAGCAGTTCAGCCAGCGGAATTTCGATCTGATTCGATCGTCGGAGGTTCAGCTTGTCTGCCTGGCGGGCTATTTACAGTTGTTACCCATTCCCGAGGATTTTCGTTGGCGCGTGATGAATATCCACCCGGCACTGCTGCCGGCGTTCGGAGGACGGGGAATGTATGGCCGTCATGTTCACCAAGCCGTGCTCGCTTACGGGGCAAAGGTGACCGGTTGCACCGTGCATTTCGCCGACGACCAATACGACCACGGGCCGATCATCGTGCAACGGGCGATTCCCATTCACGATGAGGATACGCCGGAAACCTTGGCCTTCCGTGTCTTCGAGCAGGAATGTCAAGCGTATCCGGAAGCGATTCGTCTCTTCGCCGACGGACGATTGCTCGTCGAAGGTCGGCGGGTTCGCACTCTGCCGCCGAAAGGGCAAACCACCGACACGCGCTCGGCCAGACCGGCTACTTTTTCCAGCGAGTCTTTGTCTGATTGAGATGCCGTAATCGTTTCCGCCGAATTCGTCGTCGTTTCCGCCGCGTCTTCTCTTTCATGGTGCCCACGATCCTTCTCCCGGTGCAACCTGACAGTGGTTGAAGCCTAATCATCTTAGAGGACCGTCAAGGTTCTGCCTTGGACGGGGAGGAAGCGCCTGATGCTGATCGACACTCATGCTCACCTGGATGATGCCCAATTTGACACGGATCGGGCGGAGGTGCTTCAGCGGGCCGAGCAAGCAGGCGTCCGCCGGATCATTTCCGTTGGGATCACACGACAAACAAGCAGCGCAGCCTGGTCGTTGGCTCGCCAGTTTCCTCAAGTCGCTGCTGCCGTCGGCATTCACCCCAACTCTGCCGCCGATGCAGCCCCCGATGATTGGGACGAGATCGAGCGTCTCACGTCGATGCCGGGTGTCGTGGCGGTGGGAGAGACGGGACTGGATCGCCATTGGAATTTCACGCCGTTCCCCGTCCAGGAGGACTATTTCGCGCGACACTTGGATCTGTCGCGTCGGACAGGATTACCGCTGATCATTCACAGCCGCGATTGTGATGCCGATATGATCCGGTTGCTTCGGCATGAGTACGACCGCCGGGGGCCATTGCGAGGCGTCATGCATTCGTTCAGCAGCGACCAGATGCATGCCGAAGCCTACTTGGCCATGGGCTTGTACATCTCGTTCGCTGGCATGCTGACCTACAAAACAGCCGATGCGCTACGGCAAGTGGCCGCGAACATCCCGGAAGATCGACTGCTGATTGAGACGGACTGTCCTTATCTGTCGCCCGCGCCTCTTCGGGGACGGCGGAACGAACCTGCCAACGTGCGGATCCTCGCCGAGTACTTGGCGCAACTCCGCGGTCGTTCCGTCGAGCGTCTCGCGGAAACGACGAGCCGAAACGCCCGCAACCTGTTTGATCGGCTTCACTGACAGTTCCGACGCCACCATCGGGTAGAGATCGCGGCGACTCCGAGCGCGAAGAGCAACGAGGAGATGACGGACCATTCCAACGAGAGATCCACTCGATTTCCGTACGTCTGCAATGCCGGCCACGTGGCAAGATACGAGTCAGCTTGTAAGGATCGACTGAAAAGAACGTAGAGGTCGAGCGGCTTGGGAAGAATCCAATACCCCGCGTGTGCGAAGACACCGGCCTCGGCGCCCCCCGACTCGCGAACCATCTGTTCGATCCGATGCGAATTGACCGCGCTGCACAGAAACCAAAACGCCAGAGTTCCGACAAGGCAGATGACCGTGCTGCGGGTCAGGACGGCAAGAAAGACGGAGACGGCGAAGAAAACCGCGAACTGGAGGATCAAAATGGGAACAGCCAGCCAATAGGCACCGTGCCAGACGTTGGTGGCGAGTCCGAGCGTGAGCCAGGTACTGCCCACGAACAGGGTCGCTTGAATACCGACGTAAGCGGTGGTACCCAGATATTTGCCGGCCAGTAACAACCAGGGGGGGACCGGTTTCGTGAAGACGACGGTCGCTTGTTGAGGATCGAGAAAGGCGGGAAAGAATCCGGCCGTCCAAACGAGGGCGAGCAGCAGGCCGAAGGTCCCCGCGATGGCCACAGCGAGGATCAACTGGACGAATCGGACCGAGTCCTCGGCGCTGCGAGCATGAGCGACACGAATGAGTCCGAAGGCGAGGGACATTTCACCCTCGATGGCGACGACCCCAGCGCGCTGCCTTTGTTCATCGTCCAAGTCGAGATCGCGCGGGGCGAATTCGAGGACTTCCCGGGGCGCTCGCTCGACATGACCACCCTGGACGCGAATTCCCGAACAGAACAGGACCGCGATGAGTGTCACAGTGGCCATCACCACGCCGATGCGGGAGGCGTTCGCCTGACAAAACGTTTCCCAAGCGGACCACCGCAGGACGTTGACAGCGGCGGGAAGGTCCGCGCGAGTCGGGAGGGTTGGCCGAGGCTTCATGCCTCAAGAATAGCTCACAATTGCGAGAGAAAAGGCCGGGAGATCATGCCAATTCGGCCATCATATGTCCATCATGGGCAGGATTTCCGATCAATGTTCTGCCGTCGGGGGAAATCGTCAAATCCAGCAGCCTCAAGGGTAACTCGCCGATCAACACGGGGCATTCGTCAGGAACCTTGAGGACATCGACGCTGCATTCGCGATCAAGGACGAGTAATCGAACCGGCTCGTAGACACCGAAGAAAGCATAGCCGGTCCCGGTTCGGGTTTTTCTGGTTTCGCGACGTTGCAGTTTCAGCTGGGCAATGTGACGGGCTGGCAATGCGAAACAACTGGTCCCTGGAGCGACCAGAGCATCCGGGATGTCAACGCCATGCACCATCTCCGGGCCGAAAAACCCGCGACGCATGTTCAGGAAATCGCCCAGGTTTTCCACCCGACAGGGGATCTGGACAGTTCCACGGACGGCAATCTGCATGCGTTCCCCTTTCCGTCGGTTCGACGTGCCCGCCCTCGCTCCTGAGGACGGACGAATCGCTGGGCTTTAATAGAATACGACGATTCACTCTTTGACGGCCATCAATTTTACAGGGCAGCTCCGATGTCAACGGTCCCCGCAAACCAGGAAAAAGCCAGCTTTGCTGAGGAAGCGCTTCGACTCGCAGGGAAAAGCGAGGAGGAAGTCCGTCGGCTCGGAGCGATGGACAAAGCGGACGAGCAGATCGAGGCATTGTTCAAACGGAACCAGCAAACAACAGCCAGTCCGGTTTTTCGAGCGGTTTGGGAGCGTGAGGTGCCCGTCGAGCTGTTCTCTCCGCCGCCGTTGCCGGCGTCGCATCCGGCGGACGAGGTGATGCAGCGATCGTTGGAGATCGTCCGCCGGCGGGTCGAAAATCGAACCCTTTATGATGATCGGCGAAAAGTCTCGGAAGAGACCCTCGCGGAGTTGGGCCGGGCTGGTTACTGGGGGCTGCTTATCGCGCCCGAATTCGGGGGCAGCGGCGCTCCGTTTTCCCGCTTCGCTCCGTTCCTCACGCGGATGGCAACCGTCGATGCGACCGTCGCGGGGCTGGCTTCGGTTCATGGCTGCATCGGGGCGGTCGATCCTCTTCGCACCTTCGGCACCCCGGAGCAAAAGCGGCGATTGCTTCCGGAATTGGCTCGGGGCGAGAAACTCTCCGCGTTCGCCCTGACCGAGCCAGGCGCGGGCTCCGATTTGACCGCCCTGCGGACCACCGCCCAACTCGTGGGAGACGCCTACGAAGTCACCGGCGAAAAGCTCTTCATTACCAATGCCATCCCCGGGCGACGGATCGGGTTGGTGGTGTTGATCGAGGGCAAACCCGCTGTGCTCATCGCCGATTTGCCGCCCGAGGAGAATGAACAATTTCGGATCCAGCGCTACGGACTGTGGGCGTTGAAACACACCAACAACAATGGATTGATCTTCAATCGCTTCCGGGTCCCCAAAGAAAACCTGCTGCAACCACCCCTCGGTGATGGATTGACGATCGCCTATCACGGGTTGAATCTCGGTCGGTTGTCATTGTGTGCCACCGCAGCCGGCACCATGCGGTACATGTTGGCGAGCATCCTGCCGTGGGCGGCATTCCGCAAAACGTTCGGCCACCCGATCCAGACACGGGAATTGGTGAAGCGTCGAATCGCCCGGCTGGCCGGTTTGATCGTCGCCACCGATGCGTTGGTCGCCTGGGGCTCCTGGTTGATCGATCAGGGGCATCGAGGTGAGCTGGAAGGTTGCATCTGCAAGATTTTCGGGAGCGAAGCCCAGAAAGAGGCCGCCATCGAACTGTACATGAAGACCCACGGCGGGCGGGCGTTCCTCCACGGACACCAGTTCGGCGACTCCGTCCATGAGTTCCTCGCCCCATGCATCTACGAGGGCGAAGGCGAAGTCTTGGGGCTGGCCTTCTTTAAGACCTTGGTCAAGGAGCATGGCAAACAATTTTTCGAGCCGATCGGCAAAGCATTGAAGGCTCATCAGCTGAAAACCTTCAATCCCCTGAATCCGCTGCATGCCTGGAAGCTCAGGCACGAGGCCGGTGCCTACGCCCGGTGGTGGTTCAAGCAGAGACTTCGACCCGGCGGCAACGCGGTCAAGCCGAAGCTCGACCCCCGCTTGGATCGCCACGTCGATTTCGCGCTGTCACAGTTCCGCAAGGCGGCCCTGGAACTCTCCGGGATCATGCGGCGGTACCAATTACAATTGGCTGACCGCCAGTGCCGAATGGCCGAGGTATCTCAACGCCTCCAAGACACCGTCGTGATCCTGGTGACGGCCTTGGCGTCGCGCGGAAAGAGCGAAGCGATCGTCGCTGCCGCCGATGTTCTTTGCGGCGACCTGAAACGCAAACTGACGGGAAATCGTCCAACCGACCAGGACATCCGCCGCGCCATGAAACTGGCCGATTTGGTCATTGACGGCGGCTTCGAGCCGATTGCCGGCGTGCCCCAAGAAGAAATCTTGATGCCCTATGCTCCGTAATGGCTCGACCTCAGTGCCAATGCCAAGCCCCGGGTTCTCTTCGCATGGTATCGACGCTGTTTCTTCTGATCACGACGCACGGCCTGAGCCTACCAGTTCTCGGCGATGTCGCCGCGCGAGACTTGGTCCGATTGCAGGGGGAATGGGTGTTGGTTCGGATGGAGGTAGGCGGGAAGGACGTGCCACCGGAACGACTCAGTTCCGCGGCGCTTCTTGTTCACGGCCGACGCTATCGTCTCACGACGCGGAATCAGACCTTCGAGGTTGAGATCACCTTGGACCCCGCAAAAACGCCGAAAGAAATCGATATGACCTTCCTGGATGGTCCGAATCAAGACCGCACCGGAAAGGGGATTTACCGAATCGAGGGCAAGCGCTGGATCATTTGCCGCAGTCTTCGGCCCGAAGACGATCGGCCCAAGGAATTCACTTCGGAAGAGGTCAATTATTTCATCATGGTCTGGGAGCGGAGGTGAATCGGGTCGAGGAACGCTGAGCTAATCGGTGTGTTGGGTTTTGCAACAGGTGACAAAGCGGACCCAGCCGCGATTGCTGAGCCATTCGATGGCGAATGTCTCGCCGGGCCGTTGCGAGGCGAGTCGCTGCAAGTCGGCGTGGATGACCGAGCCGACGACGCGATCGCCGGTGTACTCCGCTATGACTTCGACGACGTCGTCGCCGTTGAGGCGGACAATTCGTCGAGGGATTTGCCTCTTCTGTGAGTCGAAGACGAAATCAGGGTCGCCGATGCGGATTCCGCGATGGGAGGAAGTCATTCGTCCCTCCTTGTCAGGTCCGGGCTGAGTCTGGTTGCAGGCAATTCGGGCAAATCGGGTAGCATGGCTCGCCCGGTTCCGGTATAAGTTAGGGAAAGAGGGCGATGACAACCTCTCCGAATACCCTTTGCCTCAGGTCAGTTATGCGGGCGCGACTGATCCCCCTCGACGGTGGGCAACCCATTGAGTTGGTCAAGGATCTCACGTTGGTGGGCCGACGCGAAGATTGTGACTTGAACCTCGACCACAAGAGTGTCTCGAAGATGCACTGCGTGTTGGTGAAGACCGACGGTCTGTTGCTGGTGCGTGACCTGGGAAGTACAAACGGCACGCGAGTGAATGGCCAGCGAATTCGCCGGGCCGCGCTGCTCCCGAACGATCAACTGGGCATCGCGGCCGTCAAGTTCCGAATCTTCCTTGGGCCTGGCGAACCTCTCAAGGCGGACGACCGAACTCAAATGATCCAACCCGCTGACTTCAAAGAATTGTTATCCGCAAATCGAGAAGGCGATAGTCTCGGCGAGTTAATCGATCGGCCCATCGTGCAGAATTCCCTTCCCGACAATTACGAAGACGGAACCTCTCGTTCGTAGGATCGGACGTCCCGCGCCATCGTGATCGGTTGCTCCGTCATGGTGATCGTCGGAGGCTCTTTTTGGGGTCGCTTCTTCCTGCTTGGAAGTGAGGGGACAGAAGTTTGGGGCAAATTTTTGACTGGACATCTTTTACCATGGGCCTTAGCATCCCCCCAACAGCGCGACAAGTGACTAGGGTTGCCCGTAGTGCATAGGGACGCAGACCATGGCAACGGCCACCGTTCGATCGACTGAACCCGCTTCTCCCGGTTTCAACGAAAAGATGCTGTTCTGGGCCAGCTTTTTGACGCTGATCGCGGCTGGCATCGGATTTTCCGTCCGGGCGGCCATTCTGAAGGATTGGGGCCAGCAATTCGGTTTCACGCAAAGTGAACTCGGAGGAATCACGGGCGGCGGATTGTTCGGATTCGGCATGACGATTATCGTATTGAGCTTTATCGCCGATTCGGTGGGCTACGGGCGGCTCATGGTTTTGGCGTTTGCCTTGTACATTTTGTCGGCCATCGTGACGTTTGCGGCGACGCCCGTGTTCGCCTCCACCGGG
>CAKZUU010000021.1 GCA_937922175.1 uncultured Gemmataceae bacterium | reverse complement strand
AGTCAGGTCCACCGCCTCGGCGTGTCGAATCAGGTACAACGGCATGGGGGCAGTCCCGGGACCTTTCGATGTCGGCGCAGTGAGCCTATGATTGCGGCCTTTGGTCGGCTACTCATCCGCTTCATTGCGACGCCCCGCCGGCTTCGCTAAAATACGGCGGAAGCGTGAGGAGTCTCATGCGCGAGCGTGATCTGTCATCGTGGTCCTTTACCCTCCCCTGGCACCCCTGGGGTGTCTCGGTTCGGGTTCACGTGCTCTTTCCTTGTGTCGTCGCTGGTGTCATGCTCCGCGTCGCGACGGCGAGAGAGTACGATCATTCTCTTTGGTGGGAATCGGGCGCGATCGCACTCATTCTCTTTCTGAGCGTACTCTGGCACGAAATCGGACACCTGGTCGCCGCCCGACGATTGAACGGCGATCTACCGCAAGTCATTCTCTGGCCATTCGGCTCGTTGGCGTTCGCTGATGTCCCGCAGACACCTCGCAATCACTCGTGGGTCGCGCTGGGCGGTTTGATCGCAAGCCTCGGCGTTGCGCTCGCAGCGGGCGGGGCGCTTTTGTCCTTGGGATTTGTCCCGCCCTTGAATCCCGTGCATTCTTCCTTGACTCCCCGATTGAAGAACTGGCGGGACGGTCGGATCTACATGAGCCGGACCAACCCCGGCGATGCCGAGTATTTCTACTTCTCCGACCCAGAAGACCCCCAACGCTGGTCGTCGCCGGTCAAACTCACCTTTGCCATTACGGAGGATGGACAACGATACTTGGCTCACCAGTCGGAGCCGGTCGAATTGGTCCGCGAGCGCCATCGCAGTGTCTGGCGATTGAAGGGCACCCCCATCGAATTGGAACCGGCGCGCTTGACAGCCGGGCCGATCTGGTTGTCACGGCTGTTTCTGATGAACTGGCTCCTCTTCTGCGTCAATTTGCTCCCCGCTTTGCCGCTCGATGGTGGTCGGCTGTTACAAGCATGGCTCGGGCATCGGGGCGAGCGGCACAATGGAGGGGCGACGACAGCTTATGTCGGTTTCCTGGTGATGCTCGGTCTGGGTGTCTACTCGATCGTCCTGAACGACCTGCTGCCCGCCATTCTGGCCGTCGTCGTCTATCTGTGTTCGCGACAAGAACTGAATCGGATCGAGCAGGAGCTGGCCGACGAATCAGCCGCGGGCGTCGGCCAGGAGATGGACGGCGATGTTGAGGGTTCGGAGGACGAAACTTCTGAGACGTTGGGCGCCCCGCGGATGAGTTGGTGGCAGCGGTTCTGGCATGAGCGGAACGAACGCCGACGGCTCCGCGAGATCGCCCAACGGCAAGCGGAAGAGCGTCGGTTAGACGAACTACTTGACAAAATTTTGCGGCATGGTCGTTCCTCGTTGACCGAAGAGGAAGTCCGCTTCCTGACACGTATCAGCAGCCGATACTCCGCCAACAATCGAACAACCCGGGACTCGCACGCATGAGCTTGATCGAGCCACGGACGCTCAAAGGTTTTCGGGACTATCCGCCCGCGTTGATGATTCCCCGCGAGCAGATGTTGGAGACGGCGCGCCGTGTCTTCCGGTCTTATGGTTTTGCTCCGATCGACACACCGGCGCTGGAATATGCGGAAATCTTGACGGGCAAAGGCGGCGAGGAGTCGGATCGGTTGATCTATCAATTCAAAGACCACGGCGGGAGAGATGTCGCTTTACGCTTCGATCTCACGGTCCCCTTTGCCCGCTTCGCCGCTCAGCACATCGCCCAACTCGGCACGCCGTTCAAGCGGTATCACATGGGTCCCGTTTGGCGCGGGGAAAATACGGCCCACGGTCGTTACCGTGAGTTCTGGCAGTGCGACTTCGACGTGATCGGCACCACGGCCAACGCCGCCGACATCGAAATCGCTCTGGTGATTCACGATCTGCTGACCGCCTTGGGCTTCGAGCGTTTTTCGATTCGGCTCAACAACCGGCTCGTGCTGAACGGCTTGTTGGAGAGCTTCGGACTGGCGGATCGGGCGGTGCCTCTGCTCCGGGCCTTGGACAAACTGCCCAAAATCGGCGCCGACAAGGTCCGTGAAGAAATGGAGCGGACCGCGCGTGTCTCCAGCGATCAGGCACGTGCGGTCCTTCATCTCGCCTCAATTCAGGGCGACAACGCCTCGATCCTCGATCGCGTCCACGCGGAGTTCGGCTCGAATTCTCGAACCGCGGAGGGAATCGTCCGGCTCCGCGAACTACTCGCGGTGGCCGCTGAAGCGGGCGTTCCCCCCGAGCGGCTGTCGATTGACCTAGCGATTTGTCGCGGCCTCGATTATTACACCGGCACCATTTACGAAACGTTCCTGCTCGACAAACCCGACATCGGCAGTGTCTGTTCCGGCGGACGATACGACAACCTCGCCAGCCTCTACACCAAACAACAGTTGCCCGGCGTCGGCGCCTCGCTCGGTCTAGATCGCCTTTTGGCGGCGATGGAAGAGTTGGGATTGCTACAGGCGGCCAGAACTCCCGTGCCGGTTTTCATCCTCCAATTCGACTCCGCCCGACTCGGGGCATATCAAAACCTGGCGCGGCGGTTGCGCTCCTCGGGGATCGGCGTCGAAGTGTATCCCGACGCCAAAAAGATCGGTACTCAACTGCAATACGCCGAACGCCGCGGCTTTACCCTCGCCCTGATCGCGGGGAGCGAGGAGTTCGCGCACGGCGTCTGGAAGGTCAAGCATTTAGCCACACGGTCGGAGACGGTGGTCAGCGACGCGGACTTGATTGAATACGTTCGCTCAAAGTTGACATGATGTCGGGGCCGGCGATGCCCGCCGCGTTCCCCCTCGTTCAGGATGGAAACCTCGTGGATCGGGCCAATCATTACGAAACGGCTTTTGCTGCCCTGTTGCGGCAACAGAAACTCGGCTACATCGCCGTCAATGAATCCCGTCGGTCGTTGGTTGATGGCGAGCCGGTGAAGAGCCTCGATTTCATTGTGTACAACTCCAACGGGATGGGATTCCTGGTCGATGTGAAAGGCCGCAAATTTCCCGGCGTCGCGGGCGATTCCCCCCGCCGAGTCTGGGAAAACTGGATCTCCGCCGACGATCTGACGGGACTGAGGCGCTGGGTGTTGCGATTCGGCCGCGGCTACGTCGGCTTGTTCATCTTTGTCTACCATCTGACGGAGGGCATTGCCTCCGAAAACGACCATTGGGAGACGTGGATTCATCGGGGCAAGCAGTATCAACTCCGTGCTGTCGCTTTGGGCGACTACGAGAAGTTCGTGCGACCCCGATCGTCGAGCTGGGGCACCGTCGATTTAGCCGCTCACTCCTTCCGCGAGGTCGCCCGACCTTTGCGTTTTTTCCTGGAGTTTCCGGTCCCAGAGGTGAGCGTCGTGAACCGTCCTTCGGGTGCCTTGTCATGAAATGCGGTGTCGCTCTTCAATCGACCGACTCGTCATTACGGCTCGCGCTGCACCACGCCGCGCGAATCGGGGCGGCGGGCGTCCAACTTGAGGCCGTCGGCGACCTCTCGCCCGATCGACTGACGCAAACCGGGCGGCGTGAGATCCGTAGCATTTTGCGCTCTTTGGGCATGGAACTGACGGCGCTGGCGTGTCCTTTGCGACGGGCCCTGGACGTGGACACCGACCTCGAACCGCGCCTCGAGCGGGTCAAGAACGTCATGAAACTCAGCGATGACCTTGGAAGCCGATTGGTCGTCCTCGACCTTCCCCCCCTTCCACCCGAACAACGCTCCAAGCCCGAGCCATTTGCCGTCTCGGCGGGGGGAATCATCTTGGGTAGCGCGGCGACAAGAGATCCTGCCACCACGTTGCGAGAAGCGTTGACCACCCTGGGAGCCTACGGCGACCGAGTCGGCGTTACGCTCGCCTTGAACGCGGCGTCGGATCCGCCGCGTGTCGTTTCAGAGTATCTGGCCCGTTTCGACACCGGTGCGTTGCGATTGAATTTCGATCCGGCGAATTTCCTCTGCCACGGGCATGATCCGGTGCAAGCGTTGCCCCCACTCGCGGAGCGCATCGTTCATGTTCATGCCCGCGAGGTTCGACGGAATGCCGCCGGTCAGGCCGTCGAGGTT
>CAKZUU010000020.1 GCA_937922175.1 uncultured Gemmataceae bacterium | reverse complement strand
TTGAAATCGGGGTCTTTGCGGCCGCTCCGCTATTCGGCTGGTGGTTGCCCCTGGGACGATCCACGTATTCTTGGGACGTCGATCGACTCTTCTACGTGATCCTGGCCGTCACCGGCTTGACCTTCATTGGCGTGTCGATCGTCTACACCTACGTCTTGTTCAAATACCCGGCCCAAGAAGGACGACGATCGCTTTACACCCATGGCAATCACAAATTGGAGATGATCTGGACGGCGATCCCTGGCGTTTTGCTGTTCCTTTTGGCGATCGGCCAGATCCCAGCCTGGTTGAAGGTCAAACTGCACAGTGTGGACGAACTGACCGCGGCGCAAGCGTTGCAGGTCGAGGTGACGGGCCGACAATGGGAGTGGCGGGTCCGATATCCCAGCTTCGAGCATCTGGAGGGATGGCGGCGTGACCCGAAATTGGCCCTGACCGACCTCCGACGCAAGCTGACACCTCAACCCGATGATGTTCGGTTAGTCAACGAACTACACGCCGTCAAAGGCGAACGGCTGTTGATCCATTTGAAGACGTTGGACGTCATTCATAGCTTGTTCTTGCCCCAGATGCGACTCAAGCAAGACGCTTTGCCAGGGAAAACCATTTTGGCTTGGTTTGAACCGACCGAGGCGAATTGCCAGCGCGTCGGGGATCATTGGCGAGATGGCGTCCGCAAAGACGCGAAAGGCAACTGGGTGCCCGATCCGGCGTATGTTTGGGAGATCGCTTGTACGGAGTTTTGTGGCTCGAGACACTCGCTGATGCGAGGCAAGCTGTACGTCCACGAAACCCGTGAAGATTTTGAGGCTTGGTTGAAGCTGGCGGCCACGACCCAGCGGGCGACCTCTCTACCGACCGAGATGAGAGCCGGGGGAGCCAACGCGGGTGATTAATATCTGAGCCACAGAGGTAGTGCTTTCCTTCGCCCGAATCCGAACTGACGGTGATCCATCCGACGAATGGGACGGCCAATATGAGCGATCATGCGACCCATCAAACCGAACACGGCCATCATGAAGAGCTTGGCTTCCTGCAAAAGTATCTCTTTTCGCGGGATCACAAGGTGATCGGCATCCAATTTCTGTTCACCGGCCTGTTGATGTTGCTCTTGGGCGGCGGACTCGCTTTGTTTTTCCGCATTCAATTAGGTTGGCCGGGAGCGGAAATCCCAATCATCGGCAAATGGCTCTGGGACGGCCCAGCCGGCCGACTGATGCCCCATGACTTTTACAACATGCTCTTCACGATGCATGCCTCGGTGATGATCTTCTTCGTCATCATCCCGTTGCTGACCGGCGCCTTCGGGAACTTTCTGATTCCGTTGATGATCGGCGCGAAAGATATGGCTTTCCCGACGCTCAACATGCTGTCGTATTGGTTCATGTGGCCGGCTCTCATCGTCATCCTCATCTCCTTCTTCGTCGATGGTGGGGCCGCCGCCTCGGGTTGGACCGCTTACCCGACCATCGCCAGTGTGACCATGCCTTCGGGCTTCGGAAGCCTGCGGGCCCCGTCGCATCCGGGGGGCGGGATCGGGCAGGTCCTCTGGCTCGTATCGCTCATCTTCGTCGGCGTGTCGTCCATGATGGGTTCCGTCAACTACATCACCACGATCGTCAACATGCGTGCGGTCGGCATGACGATGTTCCGTATGCCGCTCACCGTTTGGGGCATGTTCATCACCGCCATCTTGCAAGCCTTCGCTTTGCCCGTGCTGACGGTCGCTCTGTTCCTGCAACTGTTCGACAAGACGATCGGCACGACCTTTTTCCTCCCGCCCACGGGTCTGAATTTCGGCAACTGGACGACCGGACCGGGCGGCGGCCAGCCTCTACTTTGGCAGCACCTGTTCTGGTTCTACTCGCATCCCGCCGTCTACATCATGATTCTTCCGGCGATGGGAATGGTGTCGGACATTCTGGTCGCCTTCGCGCGAAAACCGCTGTTTGGCTACAAGCCGATGGTGTTGGCCATCGCGGGCATCGCCGGATTGGGATTCATCGTCTGGGGGCACCACATGTTCCAGTCCGGCATGGACCCACGATTAGGGACAGGGTTCATGGTCGCCACCATTATGATCGCTCTGCCCAGTGCCGTCAAAACTTTCAACTGGTTGGGCACGCTGTGGGGAGGAAACATCACCTTCTCAGCGTCGATGCTCAATGCGTTGGCCTTTGTCTCGATGTTCGTCATCGGTGGATTGTCGGGCATTTTCATGGCGGCGACCCCCGTGGACATCTACATCCACGATACTTACTACATCGTGGCTCACATTCACTACGTGCTGTTCATGAGTTCGATGTTTGCCATCTTCGCCGGCGTAACGCATTGGTTCCCGAAGATGTTCGGACGCCTGATGAACGAACGGATTGGAAAGATTCACTTCGTCATCACCTTCATCTCGGCGAACTGCACGTTTTATCCGATGCACATTTTGGGAGTCGGAGGCGCGCCTCGGCGATATTACGAACCGACCGCTTTCGATTACCTGAACCATCTTCAGGGAATCAATCAGTTCATCAGCATCAGTGCCTTCGTGATGGGATTGGCGCAGTTGATCTTCTTGGGCAATGTCTTTTACAGCCTCTTCTGGGGTCCAAAGGCACCGCGAAATCCGTGGCGTGCCAACACGCTGGAATGGACCGCTCCGTCGCCTCCAGGTCATGGCAACTTCGACACGCCTCCGGTGGTGCTCCGTGGCCCCTACGAGTATTCGGTGCCGGGGATGGATGACGATTACTTGCCCCAAACCGCCGAGGTCCCGTCGGGGGTTACGGTTCCGGTGCATGCTCACTGATCGCACACGAGGGTGGTTTTCTCGGGCTCCACGGGTCGCACATGAATTGGGAGCGAACTTCCATCGCGGTCATGGCCTATCCCTCTTGGCTCCGAGGGATGGGCTATCTGACCGCCTTGAATTTGTTCGTTCTTCTCGCGATCGGCACGTTGGTCACGACCTTCGGCGTCGGGATGGCCGATTCCGTCTGGCCGACTCCTCCGTGGCACCTGTTGTTCCATGAACGGGCCGGTGATTTCGGTTGGTACGTTGAGCACTCCCATCGGATCGCGGGCTATCTGGTCGGATTTCTCGTTTTGGGATTGGTAACATCCCATTGGCGTTTTGGGCCCCATCGCCCTCTGCGGCTGTTCGCATGGCTGGGCATCGCCGCCGTGGTCATCGGCACGGCCTTGGGAATGGTCCAAGTTCGTCAAGCCGCCTCGAAATCGGTCGAGACTTTGGTCAATTCCGGATTCGCGGTCGCACTTGGTGGAGGACTGGCGCTCGCCATCGTGACCGTCAGCGATCTCACCTCGCGTGTCGCGGGGAGATGGCAACGAGCTTTGGCGACGATCGCCTTCCTCGGGATCGTGGTGCAAGGTCTCCTCGGGGGGCTGCGCGTCTACTTGAACGAGCTTCGCGGCCCTGAGTTAGCGATCATTCATGGGGTTTTCGCTCAGATCGTCACCGCGTCGGCGTGTCTCTTGGTTCTCGCCACGGGGCCACGTTGGAATCAATGGATCGACCTGCGATA